>CAZGRF010000525.1:0-2766 GCA_964527825.1 uncultured Pirellulales bacterium | reverse complement strand
ATAGTAGGAATCTGCCAGCGGGTTGTCCAGAAGCTCACCAGGACGATCTAGAGTTCACCCACTGCCGGACATGTCTGGATCGCCGCCACTGCCCGACACCGTCATGACCGTGGGTCAGCCCTCGGTCGGCCAACTGGAGTAGGCGGGCTTTATAAAGAGTTTATAAAGTCTTTTTGTACAAGAAGTTACGCACGCACCAAGAACGGCAGGCTATATTGTACACAGGGTGCTTCCCATCAGATCAGATTGACAAATCGCCAAGGAGCAATGGCCAGACCCCACCACCGACGAAGCGGGGCACCCGAGGTCAAGTAGCGTAACGGTGGTGACGGCTTAATGGGCGACACGGCATCACATGGCTGACCCACGGTCAAAACCCGATCTCGACCCGCGGGCGATGAGGCAACTCATCGACGCGCTCGTCCCCATCATGCCGGCGCTGGAACGGCTTGTAGAGGTATGGAAGAAGTCCGTAACCGGGCCAACCTCTGATGGCACGCCAACCACCTGCGGAGAATGCCCCGACCGACGGACGTGCAACGAACTCTGCAGCGCAATCCGGCTGCAGTTGCCTGCAATCGATCACGGCCGTTCCAGACAAGAGCACCTGGCCGGGCACCATATCGAAGAGCTACATGAAATCCAGGATAGGAGACGAGTAGACATGTTCGAGCCGTACGAGAGGTGCAAGGACCGGCTCAGCGAGGGACAATATAAAGCCGCTTACCTGCGATTCCGCAAAGGCAAGACGCACCAACAAATAGGCACCGAACTGGGCATATCGCGAACTGCGGTCACGAATCTGCTGAAGCGGGCTAGGAAGATCAAAGAGTCGTACGAACGGGAAATGCGCGCGCAGCGGCGGGAGTATCGGCCTGGTGGCAACTCGGACGAGACATGATGGAACAATGTGTGACATCGTGCAACATCTCGTCGCTCCTATCGAAAGGGCGTGTCCTGAAAACACGGCACAGGGACGTCGCTCCACAACAGGAGCATCTTCCGTGCCCGTTAGAAGAAACGACATTCAGTAGGAGAACGTGCTATGACAGAAGACACATCCACACCGCCAACCACCGTTCCAGCCTGGCTCCAACGTCGAATGCTTCGAAACCTCCGGTCCGCCGCCCGCAACAGGATCTTCCCCGGCCGCGCTGCCAAAGCCCGCGAGATCCTTGCGGCTATCGAGCGCGACGGGGAACCGCAGTCTGCGAAGCCTACCGAGGGGACCTCGCTTGGTGTCGGCACAACAATCGCCCGGGCTAGCCGCCAATTTGCCGCAAACAAACCGACTGGAGGCAGGCCTCACAGTCTCATGCGCGGAACCTGGGCGGCCCGCTTGGGCGATGCCGCAAAGGCCCTGGCGAATCGCGTCTCGCGGTGGAGACCCGCCCGAAGAGCAATGGCGGGGAGCTGAGGGGGAGGCTTGGAAACTACATCTATGACCCGAAGACTGAGGCAACAATATGGACGATCAACTGACTCAACGAGCCGAGAAACTCGAGCACCATCTGACACTGGCCTGCGCGGCCGAAGCCCGGGGCGATCTCGTCGAGGCCGAACAGCAGTTCCGCCGGGCTCTATTCTACGAGAGCAAGCTGGGCGGCGAGCCCGTGCCTACCAAGGACTACCTGGCGCTGGCGGGTCGGGTATACCCTGCAAAGCCCGCGGGAAACAGCGGCGACGCGGCCGAACAGGAACTGCTGGCAACCGCCCCAACGATGCCACTCAAAAGTCCCGGAGAACCGTCATGACCGTGACGATCTTCCCAAGTGACGGCAGCCATAGCAGGACAAGGGGGTCACTAGAATGCAGACGCATCTGAAACGAACAAGACCTGAGAGGCAGTACTTGGTCACCACTATTCGAAACGCTGAGATGAAACAGGCAGTCCGCACGAATCAAGAACGTGCTCGCCTGGACCCCAACGATGTCGATGTCCAGATCGATGAGCCCAAGCGAGAGATATGGATAAAGACCCAGAACGGCGACGGAAACGATGAGTCGCGCCTCACTGAAAAGGCCGGCTTTGGAGGCTACGAATGGGACCTCCTGGCCGATGCCGTGTTCTCGGGGGGCGACATTGTGCCGCTCAAATCGCACCGGGCAATGAACGCGCGAGTCAGGAGAATCAGGAGGCTCTTCAATGATTCTAAGGATAGGCAGTACCACATTCGTACAACTTCCGTGCCTTATGGGATCGCTATCAACACCGAGCGGACATGGCGATACATCGAAGCACTGGCACAGTAAGGATAAGAGGCAAGGAGACCGCGGATGGACATAAGCGCAGACACTCTGACCGAGGCCCTCGCCCAAATTCGCGCCACCCACGTGGATTGCTTCGACGCGGACCTGCGCGAGTTCCAATACGCCGGCGGCCGCTGTGTCAAGATCGGCATGGACACGTATGAACTCGCGCCGGAGGCATGGCGGACCTTTTGCCATTACTTCGACCTACCTGCTGATCTGCTGCCCCAGTTGAAGGCGCACCTTGGAGGTCTCGTCCTCAAGTGCGTGAAGGCAGCGGGCCGACGGGGTGGAGGCGTCCCCAAAGAGGTTCGGCTGTCCTGCGATAAGGGCGACCGTGTCGTAGCCCTGACACGGGCTACGGTCGTCAGCCCATCGAATGAAGAGGTCGTGGAGGTTATCGGCCGGGCGATCCCCCGCGACATTCTGTCTGAGACATTATGCGCAAGGCTGTTCGTGACTCCGATTGCCTTCGAACTCGACCTCTACACCAGACAACGGCCCGTTGAGCCTCGA
>CAZGRF010000524.1:0-3047 GCA_964527825.1 uncultured Pirellulales bacterium | reverse complement strand
AAGGGTTTGCGTCGCTTCGGCCGGCCCGCCATGTCGCGACGGATTTCCAACAGCACGCCGCGGGCGCTGCACATCACCGGGAGGCTGCCCTTGCGCGGGGCGGGCATGGCCAACGCGCCTTGGCAAAGCAACAATTGCGTGGCGATCATCGAGGCCTCCGCTTCGCGATGCACCAGACGCACCGTCCGGCTCGTCAGCACGACCTTCTTGAGCGTCCGCTTGTACGTTCGGAAAAAGCCCTCCTTCTACCACCCATAATGCCTCCTTTGTCACAACTTTTGTCGACGTTTCTGGAAGGGCCTCGGCAGTTGAGCCAGTCCCTCGTTACTTGTTTTCGGTTCGCGATTTAGGAGTTGTGAGTTGTCGGAACCGCGGCTGGTCACACCAAGTGTGAGGGCAGGTGCGCAACCGCTTCAGACGGTGCAATTCCTCTTCGTCGGCCCAAAGAATCCAACGCCCCTGGGCGCCAGGCAATTGCCGGGCATGTACCCAGCCACGGCGCAGCCAACTGTACAGCGTGGGATGTGGCATGTCCAGTCGCTGAGCCAGATCGGGGAACCACCACTCGTGCGGCCCGAGAAGGTCCGCTGCATCTTTAGCACGGGGTCGCGAAGTCGGCCGAGCACGCCGCGACAAGAGCGCTCGAACCATGGGACCGTTGAACGTGGCGCGACGCTTAGGCGGACGCCAGCCCTCGGCGTTGAGCTGCACAGCGATCTGGGCGGTTGTCCGGCCGTCATCGCGCAACCGAACGGCTCGGGCGAGGAGTTCCTGGTAATGGTGCAATTGCTCATACCGGGCGACGGGGCGAATCAACTGGTGCTGGCTGGCATATCCTCCCACCCATTCCACCGACACGTCCACCAACTCGCTCTCGCCTTGCACCGTGACGATCACCCGTTCCACCAAGTGCCTCACAAGAGCCTTGCGGTCCGCGGCTGTTGTGCTGGCCGCCTTCCACAATGCGGGGATGTCGGTGGCCAAGGCGCGGATCGCCTCTTGCTCCGTCGCCGTCAACTCCCGCGGGTGCTCCCGGACGAACCGGTCATAGGCTTCTTGCAGTGCGCGCTGCTCGCGCAGCGACTCTTCCCACCGACCTTCCAATTGTCGCGAGACCAAGCGATTCTCCGGCTCCACAGCATGGTACTGCCGTGCCGCCCGCTCGGTTTCATAGCCCGCTCGCTCCAACCGCTGTTGCCAATGGCGGTGGAGACGATCCCGCTCCCGCTGGCTGTCCTCGGCCGTGCGGAGGCTCAACTCCAACGCCGCTGGTTCCAAGACCCGCAACAGTTGCTGCGAGATCAGTTCGTCGAGCACCTTCCCCGCCAGGCTCTGGCAAAACGGCTCGCCATAATCGGCTTGAAGACGATTGCAGGCGTAGCTGATCCGCAGGGGCGATCCGCCGTATTGAGCCGCCATCCGATGGTCGCAGCGGCCACACACCAACAAGCCGCCCAAGAGCGCCGGCCCTTCCCGCGGGGCCCCGCGGGATTCCGCCCGTGCCCGGTTCTCGGCCAGTCGCTGTTGATTGGCCAAGAACTGCTCCCAGGGGATGTAGGCCGGATAATGGTCACGAATCAGGACCTCGCACTCCTCCCACGAGGCCACGCGTCGTCCCGTTCCCGGCCGGCCCGGAATCTTCCGCCGCGGATCTGTTGGTCGCCGACCATGGCTGTACGCCCCGGCGTAGCACGGATGGTGCAGGATGTTCAACAACGTCTCCCGGCAAGGACGCCGCCATTCCACGTTCCCGCGATTCGGGCCGCAGTGAGGGCGAATCCCCAAACGGATTCCATGTCGCACCAGGTATTGCAGCAAGCGGTTGACCGTGCCCAACTCCGCGAACTTCTCGAACAGAAGCCGTACAACCGTTTGCACCTGCTCGTCGGGATCCAGCGCCAACCGGTCTCCCGGCACGCGGATGTATCCGGTCACCGGATGGTTGAGCAACTCACCTCGTCGGGCCTTGTTCAATCGGCCCTGGTTCAGACGTCCTTGCAGGATGTGCAACTCCGCCTCACTCATCGTCCCCTTGAGTCCCAACAACAATCGGTCGTTGTAGTTGGTCGGATCATACAAGCCGTCTTGATCGAACAACAGCGTGCGAAACAACGCACATACTTCCAACAGTTGATACCAGTCCTTGCACGACCGGGCCAACCGGCTCATCTCGATCCCCAGCACCAGACCGACGTGATCCAGACTCACTTCCGCCAGCAACTGCTGGAATCCCTGGCGAGCCTCCGCCGACTTGGCACTCTGCCCTTGATCCTCGTCGATCACCAAGACGCGCTCTTGCGGCCAACCCAAGGCCACCGCCTGGCGCGCCAGGTCGTACTGCAACTCGGCCGATTCCCGGTGCTCCAGCACCTGCTGAGGACTCGACTGCCGCACATAGACGATCGCCAGCCGCTCCTGATGGCTCGGCTGAATCTTCGTCGTGGCAAACGGCCAATCACCACGCGACGATCGGCCGCCGGAAACCACCTTGCCGGGAACATTTGCCGACAACTCCGCCGAGGCGTCAGAGGTGTTGCTCATCGCACACCTCCTCTCGCTCGCGTAACCTTTCCAGCCCTTGAGCTACCAGTCGGCTTAGCGTCCCCAGCACCTCCTCCTGCTTCGATCGGGGCAGAACTGCCCAAAGCTGTTTCAGCAAGACACGCCGATTGGCGTGCGCTGGGCGCGGGGGGGGACCCGGTCTTCCCTGACGTATCGCATGCGATTCCTCCTGAATCTGAGCGTTTGCACTGCTGACACCAACGGGCCAGCTTCAACAACGCAGATACGACTACTATAGGCCCTTCGGCCCCCCCGATACAAGTTGTCTTTTTCGTCGTAGTCTGCTTGGAAGACTTCCAGCGGCCTTCGTGCTGGTAGACCTCGGCCAGGGCCAGCAAAACGCCTCGGAGATCGGCCCCGATCACCGCAGCAACCTCGTCGGTGATGGCCAAGACAACTGACGCCTGGATGCCGTATTTGGCGAAATACTGGCCCAGGCTGGCCTGACGAGACTGGGCAGCCTTCAAGAACCCTTCGGCCTTGGC
>CAZGRF010000523.1:0-3050 GCA_964527825.1 uncultured Pirellulales bacterium | reverse complement strand
GCGCGCGATTCTCTCGGCCACCGTCCACCAGATTCTGGAACTCATCCTGCCCAGCTCGGGCGTGAATGCTTGTCTGAAAAGCCCCGTCGCTCTCGCCTTGAGGTCGTCATCATCGAGTTTGCCTTGAACCAGGGCCAGCCGCAGCGTCATCGGCTCCGGCAGATTTTCAGGGGGCTGTGGGGTCGTCGCTCTGACGCGCCGCTGCCAGCAAGCCAGAGCCGGCCACCAGATCCACGGTCTGTCGTCGTGGGCCAGCTCCCAGAGCGCGGCTGTCGTGGCTTCTGATCTGGTCTGGGCAAGACACTCGAGAAGTTCGCTCAGTATCCATCCATTGCCGACCGTGAGGATCGCCTGTCTTAGCTGTTGGACCTGCTCGGACGTGAGGTCACGACTGTGGCTGGCCATGGCGCTAGCAATGAGGCAGTCGGCGTCGAGCATGGCCTTTTCGTAGCCGGGAAAGTCGATGATGATCGAGTAGGTGTCGGTGAGTCTCTTGATTGCCCTGTCGAAGAACTCAGGCCATTGGCCCATCAGACCCAACTGAATGCCGTACTGGGACATGTAGCCCGAGTCGGCCCAGAGGCGCGCGGCGCGGCGAATCCTCTCCTGTGTCGATTCATCCAAATCCGCTATGTGGATTCCTAGATTGGTGAATTTGAGGGCCCGCAGGGCTTGTTGGATATGACTTTGGCCGCGCAGGACGTCAAGGACCTCGACGACTTCCTGGGGGCTCTTGAATCGATAGTCGCCCAGTTGTTTCGGCGACATACCGGTCAGCCGAAGTCTCTCAGCCATGACGTCCAGGTAGGCCGCATGGTCGCGGGCCGGACGATCCGGATAGGCGACGCGCACATTGCGGACCGTGACTTCGTACGGCTTCTCGATGGCAATCCGCACCACTTGTGCCAGCGGTATGAATCTCGGATAGGCGTAGAACTCCACGGTCGTCTGATTGTTTCCGCGCCCGAGACCGTTGTTCAAGCTCAGATGCCTCCCGCCTTGGGTGTCGTAGATCCATATCGAGGTGTCAGGCTCCATCCTGAAGGGAAGATCGAGGCGAAAACACGCGCGCCGGTCCCCTGCCGCGCCGTCCTTGCGCTCGGGCAGAACGGTCAGTCTGACTTGAGGATTGTCGGAGGCAGTCAAGGTCTGGTTCTCAGCAAACGGACCATTGAAGCTCACGATGGTCTCAGGCGATGGGCCATGAAAATAGCGCAGCACCACATCCACCTTGCCGACGGGGACTTGCCGCGAGAAGAGCCCCAGCACCCGCGTGCGATATGTCCGAGGCAGACGCGTATCCACAAAGGCCAAGTGTCGTCCGCGCACCTGGACCGGGAAGAGCGGGCTGCCACTTGATTCCTGAAGCCGCACATCCTGCCCGGCCACCCGGACGACCCGCCAGTTCGCAAACAAGACCGGGCCCTTGATCTTGGGCAACTCGAAGACGAAATCCCGCCGTAGTGTGTCCGCGTCCCAAACGCTGTCTTTCGGCATGGGATAGGGCATCGTCTCGATCTTGTTGCCGTCGGCATCGAGAATATCGTCGCTCTGGTCGGGACAGACACCGACGAAACGAATGTCCAACGGGCCATCGCTATCTGCCTCTGCGAGGTCGGTAGGCGCTGTCCCCCCTGGCTGCACGAACTTGAAAGTCTCGGCGCGAATCTGCTGCCATGTCACGCCCAAGTCGCCCAGGACCTGGGCCGCGATGCCTTCCTTTTCTCGCATGAGGCCAAGCAGGAGGTGTTCGGTGCCGATGTAATCGTGTCCGAGGGTTCGGGCTTCTTCCTTGGCATATTCCAATATCCGCTTGGCGCGCGGCGTCTCGCCAAGGGCGCGCGCGCCCACCGATTCGGCGCCGGGCTGGACGAACTTGCCGACCTCCGCGCGCAGCTCGGCGATGTTCACACCGAGATTTTGGAGGACTTTCGCGCTGACGGCATCTTCCTGGCGCGCGAGCGCCAGGAGAACGTGCTCGGTGCCGATGTAGGGGTGGTTGAGGGCGCGGGCCTCTTCCTCGGCAGCGATCATGACGCTGCGGGCTCGGTCGGTCAGAGGTCGGGCCTTGGCCATCGGCAGCAGGATCGCAGCGGCAAGAAGGACCACGGCCATGCCGAACAAGCTCAGCTTGGCGGTCTTCGGGAGAGGACGGTTGAGGATGTGTTTGATCCGGCTGCGCAGGGCGCTCTTGGATTCGACGACGCCGATCAGACGCAGACTCAGCGTCGGCCGCCGGCGGAAGGCCAGCTTGGCGATGTTCACCAGCGTCTCGGGATACTGCGGGGCGGTGTCGCCCATTGCGACGAGGACGGCCTCATCGACCGCCTGCTCGCGGACCCGGCGCATCATCGCATTGGCTATCCATAACAGCGGGCTATAGAAGTAGATGATCTGCAGAAGCGTCTGGAGAAGGTTGGCCCAGAGATCGCCCCGCTTGATGTGGGCCAGCTCGTGCAACAGGACCGCCTGCAGATCGCGCGGCCGCAGCTTTGGGACAAGATTCCTGGGAATCAAGATCACGGGGCGCAGTAATCCACACACGGCGGGGCTCGTCGCATTCGGTGAGACTCGCAGAGCCAGCGGCCTTGCGAGGCCCATCCGGCCCCGACACTCATCGAGAGCCTTCTGCAGGGAATCCGGCGCCGGCTCGGCCTGAGCCACGAGATCCTTGACGAATAGTGCCCGTTGGACCAGCAGCAACAGCAGCGCTGTAGCGACGGTTGCCCAGACCAGCAAGGCGAGACCTTGCCAGGTCAGCGTAGTCTCAGGCGCCTGCGCAAAGAGCGTCGGATTCGGCACCGGCGTAACGGTTTGGCTTTTTTGTGGCGTCTCCATCGGCAAGCTGTCGCTTGCCGCTGCCACCCGGGGGACAGGCGACAGATCTCTCGCTACAACGTCCCGATAGAACGATGGCCCATCCCCAAGCTGCGCTTGAGGCTGCCACACGACCGGTGGTAGTAGCTCCCCACGCGGAGGCCCGGCAGGCTCCTGGAGGGCCACCGTCGGGACCTCCAGCGTCCGGCCGAACCAGGTCCCGAAGCTGATCG
>CAZGRF010000522.1:0-3055 GCA_964527825.1 uncultured Pirellulales bacterium | reverse complement strand
GAAGTGACGCTGTGCTGTGATCTAACGGCACGGCAGAAAGGCCAAGGGCCTGTACCTTCGGGTGCAGGCCCTTTTTCCAGGTGCAGGTCACGCCGCGCGTATGAATTCGGTGGACACGTGTCGGGCGAGCCGTTAGCCTGCCGTCGGCAACGACCTTGGCAGAGCAGCGCTGGAGACACGTGTGTATGGCGCAAGACGACGGGCAGGCCGGCAGACTCGGCCTTGTTGCGGCCCCCAGGGGTCTGGCGATCCTGGCGGCGGTTCCCAGCATGGTCTGGGCGGCCGAGTACATCGGCTCAGGTGAGGTGAGCCTGCGGGACACGTCCTTGTTCTTCAGCGATTGGGGCATCACGGCGTTGCTGGAGTTCGTGCAGCCCCGTTAGGGTCCGGAGTGACAATGCGATAACCGTCTGTCATTGGAGGACAGTGTCTTGATAGGAACAGCATCGCTCATCGGATTGTCAACCGGGACGATCCCTCAGATCAGTCCGGCCATCCCGCTGGTCATCCTGGCGGTCGGCATCGCGACCGTTCTGGGCATGATCATCCTGCTGCGTGTCAACGCCTTTCTCGCTCTGATTACCGCGGCCGTCCTCGTCAGTCTGTTGGCGCCGGGCGAATTGTCGGAGAAGGTTGCGCGCGTCGCGGACGCATTTGGTTCGACTGCCGGCAAGATCGGTGTCGTGATCGCGCTGGCCGCCGTGATCGGCAGGTGCCTTATCGACTCGGGCGCCGCCGATCGTATCGTGCGCATGTTCGTCACGTTACTCGGCGAGGAACGCTGCGCGATCTCTCTGATGTCCAGCGGTTTCGTGCTCTCGGTGCCGGTATTCTTTGATACGGTCTTCTACCTGCTGTTGCCGCTGGCACGCTCGATGCACCGGCAGACTCGACGCAGCTACCTGCTGCTGATTTTGGCTATGGGCGTCGGCGCGTCGATCACGCACTCGCTCGTGCCACCTACGCCCGGGCCTCTGCTGATCGCCGGCGCGCTGGGCATCGACCTCGGCATGATGATCATGGTCGGCTTGCTTTGTGCCGCCCCCACGGCGGTCGTCATGCTCTTCTTCATCGGCTGGCTGTCGAGGCGGATCGACATTCCCATGCGTCCGCTCGCGGGAAGGGGGGAGGAGTCGGAACCGCTTGCCAATGGCCAACTGCCTGGTCTGTTGGCCTCCTTGCTGCCCATCATCCTGCCCGTCCTGATGATCTCGATGCACACGGTTGTCGCAACTCTGGCCCAAGGTGGCGAGACTGCTGCTGCGATTGACTCGGCCCAAGCAGGAGAGGTCGCAGGAATCCCCTTGATCCAGCGTATCGAGAGTGTCACCGCCGTTCTGGGCAACGCCAATCTGGCCATGCTGCTTTCTGCGGCTATCGCTCTGTGCGTCCTGTGGCGACGGAGAAGGCCAAGCCGCGAGCGGCTCGCGCAGATCGTCGAGAGCTCTCTCATGAGTGCCGGGATCATCATCCTGATCACGTCCGCCGGTGGTGCGTTTGGCGCCATGCTCAAGCAGGCCCGCGTTGGCGATGCTATCCAAGCCCTGGTCATGGGCGGAGGGACCCGCCAGCTTGGCGGTGTCATGCTTCTGGTCATGGCGTTTCTGATCGCGACCCTTCTGAAGTTCGCCCAAGGCTCGAGCACGGTGTCGATGATCACGACCTCGGCTATGCTCGCCGCCATGGTCACCACGCGCGATGCCCTGGGCTATCACCCGGTTTATCTCGCCTGCGCCATCGGGTTCGGTGCGCAGTGTCTGAACTGGATGAACGATTCGGGTTTTTGGATCTTCGCCAAGATGGGCGGCCTTACCGAGGTCGAGACGTTGAAGACTTGGACCGTCACCGTCAGTTCGATGGCTGTCGTTGGGCTGCTGATCACGATCTTCTTCGCCACCGTTCTGCCGCTAACGTAGGACCTTGCAGTCGAGGGAATGTGATGTGTCGTAGCGACTCGTACACTTCGTCAATCGTCAGAATCGAGGTGTGCCGTCGAAGGCATTGAATCATACCAACCCATACCGTCTCGAGTATCGTGACTTCCCTGATCCAGGGCACTGGCGGAGTTCGTAGCCATGCCTCACTGGATCGTGGTCAAGCTACCGGACCAGATGTCGTTTGTCGAGGCGGCTCTGCTGGAGCTGGCCTCTGTCGGCCGGCCGGGACAGCCCGATGATCTTGACGGCACGGTGATCCTTCCGGCGTTTGATGCGTCTGCTTTCGTAACAGGGTAGGACTATCCTGGTCGATGGCGACTTTACTACGGGGGCGACCCATGCTATCCTACAGGCACGCCTGATTCAGGTAACAGGCGGCGCAACCGTCAGACGAACGTTCTGCAAGTAAGGGAATAGCCATGTGGACGTCGAACGAAATGATCGCGCTGTACATTCTGTTGGGGTTGGCGGCGGTGGGTGCGGGAGCCTGGCTTCTGCTGCGAAAGACGCTGCGCACGCGGCTGAACGTGAAGAAGGCGCTCCAGGCCGATCCCGACATCAACGATTGGCTCATTGTCTTCGGCTGGACGCCTAAGGTCCTTTATGTTCCGACGATCGCGGCTTCGCTCGTCGCGGCGCTGCTGATGTTCCTCCAGGAGACGCAGTGGAGTGTCTTCGCGGATATCCCGACCTGCGTGGTCGGCGGTGTCTGGTTTGCCGTCTTTCTCGTCAACTTCATCGTGGAAGAGTATGATATCAGTATCAAGGTCTTGATCATTGGCGTTGTCGGCATAGGCTTCGTGTTCCTTTGGCTGCACCTGCTCGGCTGGGTGGGCGGCTTTCTCGCTTTGTTCCGGCATCTGAGCTTTTCCATTAGCGGGACGGGCTATCTGCTGATGACGGTGATCGGCGGGCTGGTGATCTTCATCTCCTGGCTGCGCGGCCTGTTCTACTATGTGGCGATTACCCCCAACTACATGAACCTGCAGGAAGGCCCCACCGAGACCGGCGAACAGATCGGGCGTGAAGACTACAACACGCGCATCGATACCGGCGACTTTCTCGAACGGCTGTGCGGATTCGGACGAATCGTCATCACGTTCAAAGAGAAGTCGCGG
>CAZGRF010000521.1:1508-3057 GCA_964527825.1 uncultured Pirellulales bacterium | reverse complement strand
GCCGGTGTTGACGAGGTTCAAATCCAATTGCGGGTATTTGGCCAGCAGCGTATTGCCGACGAAGTGAACGTATCCGAGGCCCAGCGGGGCATACGCCCGATCTTGCCGTTCGGCGTCGGTGATGCTGTCGCCGATGAACACGATCCTGTCGTTCGCCTGTAATTCAATCGTTGCCGGCATTGGCGATTCTCCGTTCAAGTTGCCAGGTGCGAGTCAGCCCATTTTATGAGTCGTTCTGCCTTTGCCAATGGCTTTGTTGGCTGGCTTGTCGACAGGGGTGGTGAGCGAGGGTAAGATGAGCCTCACCGTACCGAATGGCGGTGCTGCACCCGCCTGTGGCGCCTGTTTTCGATCGCGAGGTCTGAGGATGAGCGAACAAGAGCAGTGTCTCCCGCGTCATTCGCTTGCCTCGGCTCATCTGGCGCGGATCGTTCTGGTTGCCTTCTTGCTGACCTTCATGTGCGCCAGGATCATCGTTCTCCTCATCATGTCGCGTGCGATTCCCGACCTGTACCTGCACGTGAAAGGAACGCACGTCCACCATCTCAACTACGGGATATTCCTGCTCTCGGCGGTGGGCGGCTACCTTCTTTTCGCTCGTCCGTCAGGGCACAGGCTGCACGTCGCGGCGGTGCTCTACGGCGTCGGCATGGGCCTGACTTTCGACGAGTTCGGCATGTGGATTCATCTGGGCGGCAGCTATTGGCAGCGGGCCAGTTGGGACGCCGTCACGGTGATCGGGGCGGGCCTGGCTCTGATTGCCTTCGCGCCATCGCTGAGGCGCTTCCGTCCCCGCCACTGGCTCACGGCTCTGGCCTTGATCCTGGCCCTCGTTGTCTTCGCCTTTCTTCTTGTCAGGTCGTTCGAGTATGCCGGTAAGAAACTCGGCCCCAGAATACTTGAGATTGAGTCAGAGGCGCCGGTCTGACGACCGCCGGGAGCGACCGTCGTGTCGGGGTGGCCGGCCCGCGTGTGGACCCGGAGGAGGGAAGGGGATGGGTGAGTTGACCCGGCATCGGTAGGAAAGCAGAAGTGCAATGATTCAGCCTGAGAGAATCCAGGCCCTCAACCGGAAGGGTATCCAAGAGGGCCGGTATGTGCTCTATTGGATGCAGGCAGCCCAGCGGGCCGAGTGCAACCACGCGTTGGAGTACGCCATCGACAGGGCCAACGAGCTGAAGACGCCTGTGGTGGTGGTATTTGGCCTGACCGCTGATTTCCCCGAAGCCAACGCCAGGCACTACCACTTCATGCTGGAGGGCCTGCGCGAGGTCCAGGAAGAGCTTGCCGGCAGGGGCGTTCGCATGGTCGTCCGGGCCGAGGCGCCGCCGAAATGCGTCACCAAGCTGGCGGTCGATGCCTGCCTGGTGGTGGTGGATGCCGGACACCTCCGGGTCCAGCGGCAGTGGCGGACAGAGGTTGCGCGGAGCATTCGCTGCCGACTGGAGGAGACCGAGACCAACCTGATCGTGCCCGTTGAGGAGGCGGCGGAGGCGGAGAACTTCTCCGCGGGGACTTTCCGGCCACGGATCAACAAGAAACTCGGCAG
>CAZGRF010000521.1:0-1408 GCA_964527825.1 uncultured Pirellulales bacterium | reverse complement strand
TGAGCTTCAACTTCGTCGGCTACAACCGGCGGTACGATGACTTCGAGTGCCTGCCGCCCTGGGCAAAGCGAACCCTGGACTACCACGCGCGGGACGAGCGGGAGTATCTCTATTCCTTGGATGAATTCGAAACCGCACGGACGCATGACCTGTACTGGAATGCGGCCCAGAAGCAGATGGTGCTGACGGGCAAGATGCACGGGTACATGCGCATGTACTGGGGCAAGAAGATCCTGGAATGGAGCCGCAGCCCACAAGAGGGCTTCCGGATCGCCCTGCACCTGAACAACAAGTACGAGCTGGACGGCCGCGACCCGAACGGGTTTGCAGGTGTGGCCTGGTGTTTCGGCAAGCATGATCGGGCCTGGTCCGAGCGTCCGGTCTTCGGCAAGATTCGCTACATGAACGCGGCGGGTTTGAGGAGGAAGTTCGATGCCGACGCGTATGTGAGGCAGATCGAGCGGATGGCGTTGAACCTGTAGGGGGTTTGGGTATGCGAGTAGTCATCGCCGGGGCGACCGGTTTCATAGGACGGGCGTTGTGCCGCGAGCTGCACCGGGATTGCGAGGTCGTCGCGTTGTCACGTGATGCGCACAAAGCCAGCGGTGTGGTGGGCCGGTACGCCAAAGTGGTCGAGTGGGACGCTCGCACGGCCGGCACTTGGGCCCGGGAGGTGGCCGGGGCGCACGCGGTTGTCAATCTGGCAGGTGAGAATATCGGCGCCCGACGCTGGAGCCGGTCCGCGAAGGCCGGCATCCTGCAAAGCAGAAGCCACAGCATCGCGGCCATTCTCGACGCTATTGAAGCCGCCAGGGACAAACCCAACGTGTTCATTCAGGCCTCCGGCATCGGTTACTACGGCTCGCGCGGGGATGAGACGCTGGGCGAAGACTCCGTTGCCGGCACGGGATTCCTGGCTGAGGTCTGTCGCCGGGTTGAAGTCGCTGCCGGCAGAATCGAGCATTTCGGCGTTCGTGGCGTTGTCGTTCGCAGCGGCATGGTCCTGGGACCCGACGGCGGGGCGCTGCCGAAGCTGATGCGTCCCTTCCGGTTCTTTGTCGGCGGTCGCGTCGGCAGTGGCAGGCAGTGGCTCTCGTGGATCAGCCTCTCGGATGAGGTCCGGGCGATACGTTTTCTCATCGAGAACGCTGGATTGCAGGGTTTCTTCAATTTGACTGCTCCAGGGCCGGTGACGATGAAGGGGTTCTGTCGGACCCTGGGCGATGTCTTGCGCCGGCCGGCCTGGACTGTGGTGCCGGGCTTCGTCCTGCGCCTGGCCTTGGGCCGGATGGCCGACGAGGTTCTTCTGGGCGGGCAGAGGGTTGTTCCCACGCGCCTGACCGAGGCGGGCTTTCGGTTTGTGCATTTGGATGTGGAGGATGCGCTGATCGCAGCGATTAGAGGAGAG
>CAZGRF010000520.1:0-3061 GCA_964527825.1 uncultured Pirellulales bacterium | reverse complement strand
GCTCTGCTCTGACCTCCCGCACGGCTTCCTTCAATGCGCTTTCCAGACTCGTCAGCTCGTGCAGGCATGCCGCTCTACAGAAGAAGCTTCTCGATTTGCCGTCAGCGAAGCCCTCGATCATTCTCTCCAGGAACTTGATGCGTTTCTTCTGCTGCGTCATGAATTCCTTGATTCCGTGCTCCTTTATGAAACCCAGATTCAGCATGATGACTTTGCAGGATGGATAAGACGACGATTCCTTGACCTGTTGATATTCGTCATCGGTCTTGAACCTGGAGCACGGGAAGTCCGGACATTCCGCACAGACTTCAAGCTGTTTCTTCTTGACGCAGCAGGTTATGAAGGAACATGAGGGGTGCTTGTTGAAGAAATCAGGACCGCCACAGCCAGGGCATCTCGAGGTCCCTTGGAGTATCAGTGCTATCCCTGCGTCAGACATGATGTCTCTTACGGCGTGCCAACGATCGGCGTGAGCCGCCTCGGGTGGGCCGCCAAGCGAAACGGCGCGGCTAACCCGAAGTCGAGATCGACGCTCCTATTCGGCGTCTCCTGGGGCGTCCTATGCGGGTTCAGCCGGGATTTCCCCTTGACCTACGCAAAGGGTGTTCCTGCACGCGTTATGTCTCATCATACCACGATGCTCCACTCGTTATCAATGGCCGTGCGTGTCCATCCGGCCATTCTCGTTGTCAGAATCTGGGAACCTGGCAAGAAATCCAGCATGTTGCCGCTTCTTCGACAGACCTCGACTCCAGGTTTCGTCGCCGCCGAACCGGGTCTTCCTCCCGAAGATCGTCATCCTGCCCTCACGAGGTCTGGGCGGCCTATCAATTGCTCAATCCGACCAAGGATTTCCCGAAAGAGCAGCCTCGGCACAGCCACCTCCGCCACCCTGGAACACCACGCACCTCGAATGCCTGACCACCTTGGCCCCGATCTTGATCAGCTTCTTCTGCAAGGTCGTTAATGCCCGGTAGGGTTACACCCCATAGAGAAAGGCCAGCCCACAGCGTATTATCTCTGAAAGGACAGGACGAAGAACGCAGCAAGAAGAAGAAAGTGTGAAGAGTGTGGTGAGGTCTGAAGGTCTAGGTGCGAGGCACTTGACTGCTTCAAAGAGAGAACAGGAAATGAGAATCGCAGGTACTATCCTGATGACGTTGGCTGTGGCGGCCGGTCCGCCCTATGGAGACGTCACCGAGCAACCCCCACCGACCCCGGCTCAAGAGCACCCCGAGGTTTTGACCCACGGCCCGGTGCCTGAGGCCTTTGCCGAACCAGTTAACCTGCAAGTGCAGGCGGGATTGGCCGTCCCGAATCAGCCGCCGGCCAAAATCAAGGTCAAGGGATAACAATCGGCACTGCGCACGAGAGTTACGAGAACAATGCCGCTTTGCAGGCACTGAGACTGTCGAAACGTTAATCCCGAGTAAGCTAATTCCTTATAGAAAAGTAGGGGCTTACCCCGATGGAGAGGGGCCAGTCCAGGCCGTATAAGTGACCACATGAACCAAGATCGGGGTGTGTCTAGCGGCGGCAGCAGCGTAGGGGAATGTGTTGTCGTCAATAAGGTGGCCGGCGTGCTGGGGCACGCGCTCGCTGGGAAACGGGTCAAGACATTTCTTGCGGCGGAATTCAGCGGTGCCGAACGCCATCGTCGCCGCCTGGGCAGAGTCGCGGGACTGGAAAGCGCAGGGGCAAGAACATGAAGGACAATCCTTTGCAGCAATTGGGAACACTCGGCCAATCCATCTGGCTGGACTACATCCGGCGTGATCTGATCGCCAACGGGGAACTCCGGCATCTGATCGAGGACGATGGACTGCGGGGGATGACCTCGAACCCATCTATCTTCGAGAAGGCGATTGCGGAAAGCCACGATTACGACGAGGACATTCGGGCCATGGCGCTTACGGGAAGAGGTGCAGAGGCGATCTACGAAACGCTCAGCCAGCGCGACGTGCAGAACGCCGCCGACGAGTTCCGGCCTCTCTACGACAGGACTGACGGCAAAGATGGATATGTCAGCCTGGAGGTCAATCCTCACCTGGCGCACGACACCCAGGGGACGACGGAGGAAGCCCGCCGGTTGTGGGCCGCGCTGAACCGGCCCAACGTCTTCATCAAGGTCCCCGCCACAGCCGAGGGGCTGCCCGCCATCCGGCAACTTATCAGCGAAGGAATCAGCGTCAACGTGACGCTGCTCTTTGGATTGCCTCGTTATCGGCAGGTGGTGGAAGCTTACGTCGCCGGCATCGAAGCACGCGCAGCCCAAGGCAAACCTGTGAAGCATGTAGCCTCGGTGGCCAGCTTCTTCTTAAGCCGTATTGACACCCTGGTGGACCCGCTGGTGGAGAAATTCATCGAGCCAGGCGGCAAGAAGGCAGACCTCGCGAAAAAGGTGCGCGGGCAAGTTGCCATCGCCAGCGCCAAGATGGCCTATCAAATCTATAAAGAGATCTTTGGCAGCGACCGGTTTGAGAAGCTGGCTGCTCTGGGCGCTCGCGTCCAGCGGCTGCTCTGGGCCAGTACCGGTACCAAGAACCCGAACTACAGTGACGTGAAGTACATCGAGGCCGTCATCGGACCGGAAACAGTCAACACAGCCCCGCTGGAAACCCTGGATGCCTACCGCGACCACGGCGTGCCGAAAGCCCGGCTCGAACAAGATGTCGAGGAAGCCCGCCGGGTGTTGGAGCGGCTGCCGGAACTGGGCATCAGCATCGACAAGGTGACCCAGCAACTTGAGGATGAAGGAGTGGAGAAGTTCAACAAGCCGTTCGACAAGCTGATGGAGGCATTGGCTAAAACATCGCCACGTTGGTCAAGGGAGAAGCTATGAGCCAAAGAACCTCTGTCAGCCACTCGATGTATGGGCTGCTCCACACGGAAGTCGAGGGGTTTGATTCCCTGGCGGAGTTGGCTCTGGACATGCGCTGGTCGTGGAATCATGCTACCGACAAAGTCTGGCGGCACCTCGATCCCGAACTGTGGGAGATCACGCACAACCCCTGGGTTGTCCTGCAGACGGTCTCGCGCGACCAGATCGAGCGCGTGTTGG
>CAZGRF010000519.1:0-3066 GCA_964527825.1 uncultured Pirellulales bacterium | reverse complement strand
GCTTCCGCACGCTCGATCAGCGCGCGCATATAGCCGATTGCGTACGCCGTCCCTGTGCCCTCGCAGCCCGGCGCGAACCGCGGCGTGTGGTCGAGCGTCATCGTGCCCGCGTACCCGACCTCGCAGAAGGTCTTCATCACGCGATACATGTCCATATGCCAATCAGCGTTGCATAAGCTTTTCTCGCGTTTTCGCCTTGGACGTTCGCAGTCGGTCAGATTCTGACAGACGCTAGCACTAGCTCGGTACCCAGGGACTTGCAGGCCTAGACACTGACCGCATCTCAGCTCAGTGGGCATCTATCCGGCGCCGAGCTCAGCCTCTGCGCGTTCCATCAGCGCGCGCATATACCCTATGGCGTAACCAGTGCCTGACGCTTCGTAGCCAGGCGCAAATCGAGGCGTGTGGTCCAGCGTCATCGTGTTGCCGTAGCCAGCCTCGCAAAAAGCACGCATGATCTCGTGCATATCTGCATATCCGTTATCCAGAAAGGTCTCCTCTAAACGATGCACACATCCCTCTGACTACCGAACTTAAGTCATGTCAGTCGCCTCATGCATGACATCAAGATGTGTTTTTTGGCTGTAGAGCGTATTCCGGTCGTTCGTTTCCTCGATATTCGACGTCGCCCCGTCTGCTTGTTACAGGTTATCCTCTGTCTATTCGAAGATCCTTGTTGTTCTCAATCAAGACGAAACTCAAGAATAGCCTCTTCTCGCATTCGACCCTGCATTATCCCTCCAGCCCTCTCGGATTCAGGAGGTGGCAAATACCGCCGCTTTGTTTCAATTGGACGTGTGCTGCGCGAAATAAGGGTGAGGCCGCTGCTATCGGCCAGTCGAATAAGGGCCTCTGAGTTTTTGACAAACACCCCGCGAATGGTGGAGTTGCCCACAACGAAGACGGCGCTCCCCTTGCGCTTAAGAACCCGCGCGCATTCCTTCATCACTTTATCCATATCCCAGACATAACGCCGGACCATGCCCTGGCGGCGAACGTCAAGAGATTCGAGATTGGCCATAGCTTTCATCGCTTCGTGTACTGCTTCATTCGAAGTAGACTGTTTTGAGACTTCTGTGCCAATGTTGTCAGACCGAAGCGCTCGAATCTCGGATATGCTGTGTCCCATCCATACGAGGGAAAGTTTGTGCCCACGAAGATAGTCGATGGCGTTGAGGTAGGGAGGAGAGGTTATCACCATGTCCACAGTCGCAGACTCTACTGGCAACGCCCTGGCGTCACCACGCCGAATATCGGCACGTGGTGCGCTATTCGCATTGCCTGCAAAGGGGCAATTTCGGGCCACCTTTGAGACTGCTTTAAGAAAGGTCTCAAAGGGTTTCACTGGAGCAACGTCATAGACTCTGTGGGGGCGGCTATGTGAAACGTCCATCGCAAGAGAAGCACCTGAAGTCTTGGTGATAATCAGTCGCGAGAACGCGCACCACAGAAGAGTTCTCTCTTCCTGCGAACGCACCCTTGAGATGCAGGTTGACAATGCGCTCAATTGACGGCGGTTTTCCGGATCGAACCAGAAATCGACGAACTGGCGAGTCTCACCGTCTGCGCTCTTAGGATACGATTCCTTGTATGTCAAACGGTCGCCAAGTATCTTTGCTCGTTCCAAAACAAGCCCCGCTCGACGCCGGAGATTCTCCGGCTCGGTATCAGCGCACCATGCCCGAGCAATGAGAAGAGCAAGCGGGTCCGTGTCACACCCAATGGCGCGATGACCCATCGACCTTGCCCAAACCAATGTCGTTCCCGACCCAGACATAGGGTCAAGTATGCTCAAAGGGTTGCCCGCTTTTGGAAGTACGCTCCGTACAACCGAAGGCGCCATCCGTGCAGGAAACGGGTGAACGGGCCGAATCTGGGCGTTTTGTGTCGCCGAAATCATATATGGATTGTTCTCCTTTCCTCTTCAGGGTACTCACCCACTGCAGCCCTTATGTCTTCCAGAATCAAATCCGGTCGCCGGTCGATTTCGACCGTATTGGGGCGAGCGAACACGACATCACGCGCCATCACCTGCATCGCCTTGCAGCACTCAATAAGGTCGTTCTTTGCCATCCTAACCGGGGGATCGAGGTGTCGAAGTTCGACGACAACAGCCGCATATTCCACCGCTTCATTTGGCTGCTCCTCAGCCAAGTGCCAAATTGCACCCAGTATCTGTCTATACGGCCAGGTCTCGGGGTTTTCAGACTCAAGTCTATCCACCCACTCCTTGCTCTCCTCGGGGCCCACGCAATTCCTGAAGAGGTTTCGGAGGCGGCCAAGTCCCCCAATGCGCTTTGCCGAAGCAATTCGAACCAGCCGCGCCAAGTCGTCAATGTGCATTAGCGTTATAGTTTTTCCTGTATTTTCCTTCTCTTCGTTTATGAACCTTATTGAATCGCAACTCTCACCGGTGGAAGTTGCAAAGCCGTTGCCAATCACCAAATGGTGGTCACAACCGAATTTCTCCATGTGTTTGGCAATTGCTTTTACATTCAAACGCCCCGCAGACACGGGTTTGCCACTTTTCGCCTCAAGCCCGACCTTGTACCGCTGAATGGTACCGTCTTCAGTCGCTGCCAGATAGGCTTCAGCGGTCCCATCAGGCTTACCGCTTCCTCCAATACGGATTACATTGGCAAAGCCCATCGCTTCGAAGGCAGCGCGCATTTCCTCTTCCAGTTGGTCCGCATCGTCCCGGGCTTCGATGAGGGCCAGGGCAATCATTCCAGGCGTCCGGCGTGCGGACGATCTGACGAACTGCCTAAGCAATTCATCACGTCTACCGATCGCGTCGCGAATCACACTTTCGTCCAATCCCATGTGATACAAGTGGGCCTCTATGAGAATTTCCGACATCGCAAGCATTTCGAGTGGAAGACTCAGGCGGGCACTGGTGAAGAACTCTTGAAAGGCGGCGACAAATGGATGAGAGGAGTTGATGACCAACATGCCTTGCTGAACGTCGAGGATGGCCAATCCGTCTTTCGAGTCAAGCATGCTCAGTTCCGTGGAACGCAACAGACCATCTGTTCCCTCTAGCTGTTGTTTCAGCGCCTCAAGAAA
>CAZGRF010000518.1:0-3068 GCA_964527825.1 uncultured Pirellulales bacterium | reverse complement strand
GGACATTCCGCTCCTCCCTGGTGGTGCTCCTGCCGTCTGGGGAGAAGGTCCTCTGTTGTACTTCAGAACCGGAAACAACAGCCTCAATGCCTTGAATTACTTTAGGTTTGTTCTGCCGGACTCAGCGATACTCGTTGACTCGACTCGCGAGATTGTTGCGACTGATACGGTCGACGGCAGATTGGCTGTGACGATGCGAAACTACACAGGTCCATATTACGACGGCATGTGCATGATTGCCTTCCTGTACCCGGACGAAGATGGCACCTCACTGACTGACATCCCAGACAAATACCTCGGCCTGGTGAGCCGGCGCGACAAGCAAAATTCCGAGATGTTCCAGCGAGCGATGTGCGAGATACGAGCGGGCAAGAGGTACACAGATCAGAGTACGCCGCTGGCCGCTTTGTTGATGTGCCTGGGTAGCATCATACAAAAGGACGTCGATCTTTGTACGAAGGTCAAGTATACGGTGCAGCCGCCTGCAGACACCCAGCGACACCTGGAACAAGCAGGGTATTTCGCGGACATTCTCGATCTCCTGAGTACGCCCGCCTGGCCGGAGAATCCTGGCAATGGGTATGTCCATCCGATCTACCTATGTCGGAAAGGATCGAAAATCGACGAATTTACCCAGCCGATGGTCTACGAGAATGGTCAATGGTACGCCCATGATACGAAAAGCAAAGAAGGGAGAGAATCAGAAGCCGCGACACCCAGTGGGATTGCCGCCGCCAAAGCCGAAGGTTACCTGTGTGATTGGGAAGTGGCCGGCCCGTACATACAGAAGGGTAAGACATATGAAGAGCTTTTTGACATCCGATTCGGCCCGGAACTGCCCGACGTGGATGTCCCCTGGCAGCGCGTGTCGGTCGAACCTCATGAGCAGTACGTCGCGTCCGTCAACCTGGACGACTGCCTGATGCACTTCGATCAGAGCGTGGCTTATCTGCGTACGGAGATTGTGTCGGACAGGCAGAAGGCGGCTCGCCTGGAAATCCGTTCGGATGACGGCGTCAAGGTCTGGCTTAACGGCGAACTCATCCACGAGAACAACGTTAGCCGCGGTATTGCTGACGGGGTGGATACCGTAGACGTCACACTGGACGAAGGCGTGAATCGTCTCATGCTCAAGATCACCGAAGACATCTTGGGTTGGGGCGCCGTCGTGCGAATGGCGCCGACAGGGCCCGAGGTTAGTCGGGAATAGGACACTGGCATGGGCTTCGGGCTCAGAGGGACTTCGCAGGTCCATCTGCCTTGCCTGCCGACAGAAGAAACAGTCAGGCCGTCCTTGACGAGCGCCCGCTCGATAAGCTATCGTCTGCTCGAGTGGGCGCTCGAATCCTAACGCGTATTACCCGGCGGGAGCAAAGCTAATGTCAAGTGAAGACCAGACTCAAGCTCAGGTCAAACCCGTCAAGCCCAAGACGCGCAGCCTCAAACGACGGATACTTTTGGGACTGGCGATTGTGCTGGCTGTGTTCCTACTGGCTCTGGTAGCGTTGCTGTACAACCCGATCCAGACGCTGGCGACGCTGGAGAAGGTCGATGACTTCCCGCTATACGTGATGTACTACAGAGGTACCTACTTGTTCGATCTCTTTGCCGAGGAAGGGATCGAGTGGGGGCCGTATCAGAAGGTCTATAAGGCGGTGAATCCTGAGGCGTGTACGAGTTTCGCGGCACTGGACCCCAACGGCGATGCCGTCTTTGGACGCAACCTCGACTGGAACCACCGTTCCTCGTTGCTGCTGTTTGCCGATCCGCCTGGCGGCTATGCCTCGGTCTCCATGGTTGATCTCTACTACCTTGGGTTTGAGGGCATGCAGGAGATTCCGTGGTCCAAGCGTTTCGCGCTGCTGGCGACCCCCTACGCGGCTATCGACGGGATGAACGAGTGCGGCGTGGCGATCGCTCAAAACGCCGTGCCGGAAAGGAACACGCCGGCAGACCCCAACAAGCCGACCCTGCTCAACAGCCAGATCATCCGTCTCGTGCTTGATCACGCCAAGGACGTGGACGAAGCGTTGACTCTAATCCAGCAGTACAACGTCGAGTTCGTTGGGGCGCGTGTGCACTTTCACATCGCTGACGCCTCCGGCAACTCCGCTATTGCCGAATATGTTGATGGTGGCGTCGCCATCGTCCGCAACGAGCATCCCTGGCAGGTCTCGACGAATTTCCTGGTATCGGAGGACATCTGGCCGGATTGCTGGAGGTACAAGAAGGCAAGTGAGACACTCAGCCGGACGCAAGGTTCCCTCTCTCCTGCCGCTGCAATGCGCCTGCTGGAGGCCGTCAAGTTGGACAACACGGTCTGGTCTGCTGTCTACGATCTCACCTCCGGCGCGGTCAATATTGCTATAGGGCAAGACTACGAGCACGTGCACACATTCCAGCTTCGTAGGTAGGGCCCGTCGAGACTCACAGGTTCATGGGCAGGCCGCGGTCGCGGAGGTATTCCTTCATCTGGGTGATCGTGAAGTCACCGAAGTGGGTGATGGAGGCCATCAACACGGCGTCGGCGCCGCCTTCGACAATCGCGTCGTAGAGATGATCGAGCTTGCCGGCGCCGCCGGACGCAATGACCGGTATGTTGACGGCGTCGGAAACGGCCCGGTTCAGTTCGTTGTCATAGCCGGCCAGGGTCCCGTCGGCGTCCATACTGGTCAGCAGGATTTCGCCCGCGCCCAACTGCTCTCCCCGCACGGCCCATTCAACGACATCAATGTCCGTCGGCTCAGAGCCGGCCTTGACGCAGACCTGCCAATGGCCTTCTTGGGTCTTGGACCGCCGCGCGTCGATGGCCAGGACCACGCACTGGTTGCCGAATCGCTGGGCGGACTCGGCAATCAAATCAGGATTCTGCACGGCGGCCGTGTTGACCGAGACTTTCTCGGCGCCGCTGCGCAGAAGCTCGTCAATCTGCTCGGCGTCGCGGATGCCGCCGCCGACCGTGAACGGGATGAAGACATTCTCCGCGACACGCTCGACGAGATCAACGATGGTCTTGCGCGAGCGAATGGTAGCCGTAATGTCCAGAAAGACCAGTTCGTCGGCCCCCA
>CAZGRF010000517.1:0-3068 GCA_964527825.1 uncultured Pirellulales bacterium | reverse complement strand
GCTGCCACAACTACGAATATGAGCCGGACAAGTACATCGAGGGCGTCAGCCGAATTGAGGACTATCTCGTCAAGCTCAGAGAATACGTGCGCCGATCTGCGTACCCTCAGATCAAGATCGGCGTCCTGGAGTGGAGTTTGTGTCGGACGTATGATTGGCGAGCCGGCCTGCATGCCGCCGGGTCGTTGATCCTGTATGAGAGGCTCAGTCCGGATGTGCAGATGTCTTGCCCGGCCCTGCTCATGCGCAACACGATAGACGATCCGACTTGGACGGCCTTCATCTACCACGATCACGTCTCGTGGTTCCCAGGCTCGGGCTACCTCGTCGAGAAGCTTTTCCGCGACCACTACGCCCAGAAGCGTTTGGCCTCGTCGAAGGGGACCTTCACTGACGTTGGACAACGAGCCCAGTTCTTCGACAACATCTCCACGATGAAGCCTGAACAATGGCAACCCGGAACCGTCGACGCCATTGCGTCACGCAGTGCCGATGGCAAGCGCATTGTTATCAAGGCCGTCAACTACAATGCCGAGAGTCCCACCTTGTTGGTCCGGTTACAGGGTTCAGGTGTTCCCGAACGGGCTCAGGCGACGCTGTATACGATTTCCGCTGAGCCGACGGCGCGTTGTTCCCTCGAATCGCCTGATGCGATCAGACCTCGGGAGGAGACGATACCCTACTCCAGAGACCTGCAAGTTGAATTGAAGCCTTGGTCTGTGAACGTAGTTGCCGTACGCGGATTGTAGCATCGCTATTCGGACGTACACTGCACTCGGTCGGAGCCACTGCCATGATCTATATCTCGATTCGCGCCGCCGTCGTCACCTCTATGCTGCTGGGGCTGACCGTGACCGCCGTGGCCCAACGCCAGATGGAGAACCTCACGCGGGGCGTCGTCGCCGTGAAGCAGCCCGGCGGGGTCTATGTCGGCTGGCGACTATTCGGGACCGATCCCGAAGGCATCGCGTTCAACGTCTACCGCGTGACCGACGGCGGCGCTCCGAGCCGGATCAACGCCGCACCGCTGACCGGTGCGACTAATACCCTCGATCGTGACGCCGATCCGAATGCGGCCCTCGCGTACTTCGTGCGGCCCGTGCGGGAAGGCCGGGAACTGGCCGCTTCCAAACCCGTCCGCGCCTGGGAGGACAGCTTTCTCGAAATCCCGATCGATCCAATCGAACGATATCGGCCCGGCGATGCGTCCATAGGTGACCTCGACGGTGACGGTGAATACGAGATCGTCCTGCACCAGACTTCGCGCGGCCAGGACAACTCCTTCGCCGGCATCACCGGAACGCCTGTCTTCGACGCCTACAAGCTCGACGGCACGCACCTATGGCGGATCGATCTGGGTATCAACATCCGCGAGGGCGAGCACTATACGCAGTTCATGGTCTACGACCTCGATGGGGACGGCCGGGCCGAGATGGCCTGCAAGACCGCCGATGGAACGAAGGACGGCAAGGGCCAGATCATCGGCGACAAGGACAAGGACTGGCGCACCCACAAGGAGGGCGACCGGACCCACGGGCGCATCCTCAACGGCCCGGAATACCTGACTATCTTCGATGGGCTGACGGGTGCAGCACTGAAGACCGTGAACTACGTTCCGACGCGTGATCCCATCGACGGCTGGGGCGGCATCGGCGGCAACGGAGGCAACGACAACTACGGAAACCGCTGCGATCGCTTTCTGGCGTGCGTGGCCTATCTCGACGGCGTGCGGCCGAGCCTGGTGATGTGCCGCGGGGTATACGGGCGGATCGTCATGGCCGCCTGGGATTGGCGCGACGGCGAGCTGACCCAACGCTGGGTTTTCGACTCGGGCATCAGCTACCCGCCGTTCGAGGATGCCTCGCCGTACTCGGGGATGGGCGGCCACTCGCTGTCGGTGGCCGACGTCGATGCCGACGGCAAGGACGAGATCGTCTATCATGCGATGGTCGTCGACGACACGGGCCAAGGCCTCTACTCCACCGGCTGGCGACATGGCGACGCCATGTACGTCAGTGACATGTACCCCGACCGGCCCGGCCTGGAGGTGTTCACCGTTCATGAGAACGAGGACGACACTGTGCGGTTCCGCAGCCCCGGTGCGGCGATGCGGGACGCCCGGACGGGCGAAGCGATCTGGAAGCACAGTCTCGGCATCGACGTCGGCGGAGGCGTGGCGGCCGACATCGACCCGCGCTATCGCGGCTACGAGGCGTGGGGTGGGCCCGGCGGCCTGCGCGGCGCGGACGGCAACGAGATCGGACCCGCGCCACGGTCGACCGGCTTTGTGATCTGGTGGGACGGTGACCTGCTGCGCGAGCTGGTTAGCTGGTCCAGCGTCACCAAGTGGAACTGGGAGCAGGGCAGGCAGGCGACGATCTTCTCGACCCGCGCCCGATCGGGCGGACGCGGCCCCAACATCGTGGCCGACTTGATCGGCGACTGGCGTGAAGAGATGCTGATGACCGCACCTGACGGCCGGGCCCTACGGCTGTATACAACAACGATCCTGACCGAGCATCGCATCTACACGCTGATGCACGATCCGCAATATCGGCTTTCCGTCGCGTGGCAGAACGTGGTCTACAACAAGCCGCCGTACCCGAGCTTCTTCCTCGGGCACGGCATGGCACCGCCCCCGCGGCCCAACATCCGCCTCATCGGCGAAGGGGACGCCATCGCTGGTGTCAGGGCCAACTAACCACGGACCTGACTCTCACGTGCCAAGCGGCTCAGCCACTCCGGCTGGCAAATGTTGACAGTCCTTAATCCAACATTTCCATTTGACCTGGCCCAATGCGCCGGCGGGCCGTGTCACATTGTCATGCCAGCGCCCGGCTGTTGCAGCGAATGCTCTCAGGAGAACAGTGCTCCGAATCCGGGAGCTATGTGATGCCCTGACGCTGGGCGCCACCGCGACATGCGTCTATCGCGGATAAACGAGTGGGGCCCGTGTCACGTGTGACACAGGCCCCGTCTCTGCGTAAAGAAGCTTCGTTCCTGCTATCGGTCGCCGACCAGGTACCGAACCTCGCCGTCGGACAACGCGCGGTTGTAGATGCGGAAAT
>CAZGRF010000516.1:0-3074 GCA_964527825.1 uncultured Pirellulales bacterium | reverse complement strand
GTTCGCCTTCGTGGACCAGATGCTTCACTTCGTTCAGCATGACAATGGGACGGTCGTGCCAGAAGATCTGGGCACACGCGCGGCCTGCGGGTGGGAATCGGGCCTTTCCTTTGGGCGGGTGGGAACGTATAATCGCAGGCTTGTTGTGGCAAAGGGCCGAGTTGGGCGATGGAGACCGCGCAGGAACGAATGATGGGGTATTTTCGGGACAATGTGGAGCGGGCGGCGGGGTATACGCCGGGGTTTCAGCCCAAGGCGACGGATGTCGTCAAGCTGAATACCAACGAGAACCCGTATCCGCCTTCGCCGAAGGTGATGGAAGCCTTGGCGGCGGTGCGGCCGGAGCAGCTTCGGCGCTACCCGGACCCGTTGGGCAACGCCTTTCGGGCCGCGGCGGCCGAGGTCAATGGCGTCGCGCCTGAGAATATCATGTGCTGCAACGGGGGCGATGAGCTGCTGGCGATGGCCGTGCGGGCCTTCTGTGACGAGAAGCGGCCCGTGGCGTACCCGGTGCCGACGTATTCGCTCTATCCGGTGCTGGCGAACCTGCACGACTGTCCGGCTATCGAGATTCCGTTCGACCGGGAGTTCAACCTGCCCGCCAAGCTGGCGCGGGCCGGGGCGGCGCTGACCATCGTCTGCAATCCCAACGCTCCGACGGCTACGCTGATCGACGTCGAGGAACTGGCCTCGTTGGCCGCGGAGCTGACCGGGGTGCTGCTGATCGACGAGGCGTACGTCGATTTCGCCGAGCGCGACTGCGTCGACTCGGTGCGACAGTTCGACAATGTTATCCTCCTGCGCTCGATGAGTAAGGGGTACTCGCTGGCCGGGCTGCGGTTCGGGTATGCCATCGCGTCCAAGGACCTCATTGGCGGCCTGCTCAAGGGCAAAGACTCGTACAACGTCGATGCCATAGCCATCGCGCTGGCGACAGCGGCGATCAAGGACCAAGCCTATTTCAAGGCGAACGTCGAAGCGATCAAGCAGGAAAGGCAAACGCTGACTGACGGGCTGCGGAACCTCGGCTTGACGGTGGCGGACAGCCACACGAACTTCGTCCTGGCCCAAGTGAGGGCGAAAGATGTTTCGCCCCTACAGGCGGCGGACGTGCACGAGCAATTGGCCCAGCGGAACATACACGTCCGGTACTTCGACGTGCCCGGGCTCGAAGATAAGCTGCGGATCTCGGTCGGCACAAAGCAGCAGAACGAGAAGCTGCTGGCCGCGATGCGAGAACTCCTCTCGAAATGAAGGCGATGCTTCATGGAACCACGAACCGCACAGATTCATCGAAAGACGAACGAAACGGACATCACGTGCGAGTTGAACCTCGACGGCGTGGGCCGGTACGAGATCGACACGGGCGTCGGCTTTCTCGACCACATGCTGACGCACCTGAGCAAGCACGGCAAGATCGACCTGACGGTCAACGCCAAAGGCGACCTCCACATCGACCCGCACCACACGACCGAGGACATCGGCATCTGCCTGGGCGAATGCCTGCTCAAGGCGCTGGGCGACAAGAAAGGGATCGCCCGGTACGGCCACAGTTCGGTGCCGATGGAGGACGCGCTGGCCAACGTGTCGCTGGACCTGTCGGGCCGGCCGGCCTGCGTCTACAACGCCGAGTATGGTTCCGAGAAGATTGGCGACTTCGACGTCGAGTGTGTGGAAGAGATTCTGCGGGCCTTCTCCAACTCCGGGAAGTTCAACCTGCACGTGAACGTCCCCTACGGCTCGAACAGCCACCACATCGCCGAGGCGATCTTCAAGGCGCTCGGCCAGGCGATGGCGACCGCCGTCAAGATCATCGGCACCGATATCCCCAGCACGAAGGGACGACTGTGATCGAAGAACCCAAAGCGGAGTACCGGGTGGGGATCGGGACCGACATCCACCGGATCGTCGAGGGTCGCCGGCTGATGCTTGGCGGCGTCTACATCCCCTTCCCTGCCGGCCTGCTGGGCCACAGTGACGGGGACGTCGCCCTTCATGCCATCGTAGACGCCCTGCTGGGCGCGGCCGGCCTGGGGGACATCGGGACGCTCTTTCCCGACACTAGCGCTCAGTGGAAGAACGCCGACAGCAAGGAATTCCTGTTTGCCGTCAAGGAGATGCTCGACAAGAAGCAATGGGAAGTTGTCAACGTGGACCTGACGATCCATACAGAAGCGCCGCGGCTCGACCCGCTCAAGGGACAGATCCGACGATGTGTCGCGGGCCTGCTGGGCATCGACTTTGCCGCGACGAACGTCAAGGCCAAAACGAACGAGGGCCTCGGCGAGGTCGGGGCCGGCGAGGCCATGGCCGCGACCGCCATCGCCTTGCTGCGAATGAAACGAAGACGGACACTGTAAAACGAAAGACCGGTAACAAAGGCAGGGGAAAATGGGGTTGCAGCTTTACAACAGCCTAAGCAGAAAGAAAGAAGAGTTCAAGCCGCTCGAAGACGACCGGGTCGGCATTTACGTCTGCGGGCCGACGGTGTACGGGCACGCCCACCTCGGGCACGCCAAAAGCTATGTCAGCTTCGATGTGCTGGTGCGCTACCTGCGCTACCTGGGCTACAGCGTCACGTACGTACAGAATATTACCGACGTGGGGCATCTGCTCGGTGACGCCAACGAGGGCGAGGACCGGATGCTGGTGGCGGCCAAGAGAGAGCACAAGCACCCCATGGCAATCGCAGAGTACTACACGCGTAGCTACTTCGAGGACATGGACAAGCTCAACTGCGTGCGGCCGGACATCAGCCCCCGCGCGACCGGGCATATCGTCGAGCAGATCGAACTGGTCAAGACGCTGCTTGAGAAGGGCTATGCTTACGAGGTCAACGGATCGGTCTATTTCGAGGTCGCCAAGTTCAAGGACTACGGCAAGCTCTCGGGGCGCAGCACGGACGAAATGCGCGCCGGCGCCCGCGTCGAGGTCTCGGCCGAGAAACGCAACCCCGCAGACTTCGCTTTGTGGAAGAAGGCCGAGCCCAACCACATCATGCAATGGCCCAGCCCCTGGGGCATGGGCTTTCCCGGCTGGCACCTGGAGTGCTCGGTCATGGCGATGAAGTACCT
>CAZGRF010000515.1:0-3079 GCA_964527825.1 uncultured Pirellulales bacterium | reverse complement strand
CGTCGTTGGTGAATGGACAAATCCGCATCACCGATGACACGGCCGGCTACAGCAGGTCCGATATTGCCATGTCGTCCACCGGTGATGGCGCGCTCGAGATGCCCGGGTATTTCGAGGTGACAACGCTGGGCGGAGATGAAGTCAAAAGCGTGAACATCGCTGTGTATGATTCTCAGGGTGGCAAGCATGTTCTCTCGGGGGCGTTCGTTCGCACCGATACGACCAACACCTGGGACCTGGTCCTCACCTCGGTCAGTGGAGACGTTCACGAGATAAGTCCTGCTGACCGGCGTGTCAATGGCATCAGCTTCGATCCCCAGACAGGTGCTTTTGGCGGAATCCCTGAGGGACAAACGGCACAGTTCGTGATGACGCTCGGGCACGATCTAGATCATCCCCAGACAATCAGTCTGGATTTCGGCACTGTGGGCTCCTTTGACGGCTTGACCCAATTCGCCGGTAATTCCACCGCGGTGGCCCGCGAGCAGGACGGCTATGAAGCTGGCAGTCTGTCGGAGGTATCAGTGAACAATGAGGGTGTGCTGATCGGAGCGTTCTCCAATGGAATCAAGAAGGACATAGCCACCTTGCAGGTGGCGCTGTTCAAGAACGCGGCCGGTTTGCTGAGCATAGGGCGTGGATACTACGTTCCGTCGGCCAACTCCGGTGGCGCCGTGGCTACGCAGGCGCTGAACACGGGCGCCGGCTCCATCCACGGCGGGGCGCTGGAGAAATCCAATGCGGACGTGGCCAATGAGTTTGTGAGTATGATTGAGGCGCAGAACGGGTTCCAGGCGAATGCGCGGACGATTCGCGTGGCCAACGACATTCTTCGCGAACTGACGAATCTGATAAGGTAGCAGTGCAGCCTTTCGTGATGGTCCTCCGATGGGATTGGCGATGATCATCAGTGGCATGATGTGGGACATGGTGAGCGCGTCTGTCTTGATGCTGACGCCCATGGAAAGATGGGCGGCTGCTCGACGACTGACCAGCCGCGGCGGCTCGAGCGATACTCCGGACTATTGGTTCTCTATCGTGGCCGTCGTTGTACTGATTGTCTTGACCGGACTCTTGTGGCGGGTCACGAAGAAGCGAAAGGCTCAGGCCAGAGGTCTGTCGCGGGAGTTGTTCACTGAGAACGCTGCCCGGAGAGGCCTGAGCGCGCGTGAACGACAGATCCTGTTGGCGATCGTGCTGAGGAGTGGTGTGATCCAGAGCCACGACATCTTCACCACGGTCGGTGCCTTCGATCGTGGAGCGGCGAAGCTGTTGGCGGAATGCCTTCGGACCCGGACGGCCGATGAAAACGAAAGACTGAAGACAGAGGTCGGGTCTTTGCGGGAGAAGCTGGGCTTTCAGGTCTTGCAGAGTGCCGTGGGTCCGGGCGGTTCAAGGAGACCGAGCAGCCATGATATTCCGGTGGGCAGCATTCTTCAATTGACCCGCCGCCACAGCGGAGGCGCAGAGACGATCCCGGCGCGGGTCATCAGGAACGACGATATCGAACTGGCCGTCGAGTTACGGACGCCGGTTGAGACGCATCAGAGCGACGCCTGGCGCGCTCGATACTGCTTTGGCATGTGGGTGTGGGAGTTTGACACTACCGCCGTGGATTGTGATCGGACACGACTGGTTCTCAATCACAATGATCATGTTCGCTTCGTGAATCGCAGACGTTTCCCCCGGGTCGTGGCAAACGTCCCTGCTCTTGTTGCCCATTTCCCTCTTATCCGAAGTGCCATTCCCGGGGTTGTGGAATCAGAGATCACGGCAGATCGCGTTGGTGGTTCCAGGGGGGTGGCCCTCGATGCGCCCGTCTTCGTGCCAGGGGTGGTGACGGAGCTGGCCGGTCCGGGGCTTCGCATTGAGACGGCGCAGCAGATACGAGCGGGTGACAGAGTCATTGTGGCGTTCGAGCTAACGAGGATGGCGGCTGATGAGAATGACGGCACCGCGTGGGCCGAAAGCGCGTGCATCGTCGAAAGCATAGGGCAGGTCAGGCATTGCCGGTCCATCAGTGGTGGTGCATCGTTTGCGGTGGAACTGACGGGTTTGAGTGAGACGGACATCGATACCCTTGTACGAATCACGAATCTGGTGGCCTCGCGGATCACCGATGGCGGTGACGAGAGCGTGCATCCAGCCGACCAGAAGGTTCATGTCGCGGCCGGGAATTCAGCGGTGGTGCAGGAGGTGTGACATGGCTGATGCGACTGCTCAAATCAGTGCGAGTCTCAATGCCCTGACAAAGGAGTTCGATGCGATTGCGCACAACTTGGCCAACGTCAGTACAGCCGGGTACAAGCGGCAGTGCAATTCGTTCACGAAGACCTTGGCCGCACAGACCAGCGGCGAGGCAGCGTCGAACGGTACCATCGATTTCTCCCAAGGGCATTTGATTGAGACGCGCCGAACTCTGGATATAGCTCTCTACGGCAAAGGGTTCTTTGTTGTGGAGACGCCTAGCGGGCCGCTGTACACCCGTCATGGTGTGTTCCGAGAGAACCAGAACGGGCAGCTTGTGGATTCCGGGGGACGGGTGGTGGCCGGTTCCAATGGGCCGTTGGCGATTCCCAACACGACCGATGTCTCACAGATCACGGTCAGTCAGGATGGACGGATCAGTGCCGGGGGTGCGGTAGTGGGGCAGTTCAGGGTCGTCGAGTTCGGTGACGACGAAGGCCGGCTCACGCCGGCCGGATTGTGCTGCTTCCGGGCTCCGGAAGATGTGGAGCCGAGGGATGCCGAAAGCGTGGTCGTCCGGCAGGGCTGCCGGGAGGCTTCGAATGTGAAGATGGCCGAAGAGCTGGTCAGCATGATCCTGGTCTCGCGGATGTACGAGGCCAGCATGAAACTGGTGAACGTGAAGAAGGACACGACGAGCAGCGTGATCAGTGTGGCGATGGGATAGCGCTGCCCGTGGAACAGGCGTCCGAGTAAGGAGAAACGTATATGCTGCGAGCATTTTCCACAGCCGCAACCGGCATGATGGCTCAGCAAATGTTGGTGGACGTGATCGCTAATAACCTTGCCAACGTCAACACGACGGGTTTCAAACAGAGCCAGATTGAGTTTC
>CAZGRF010000514.1:0-3084 GCA_964527825.1 uncultured Pirellulales bacterium | reverse complement strand
TCAGCGTGGTCAACGCCCTCAGCGAGTGGCTGGAGGCCGATGTCTACCGAGACGGTGAGCATTGGCACTTCGAGTGCCAGCGGGGCAAACGCCGAGGACCGGTGGAACGTATCGGCGCGACCACGAAACGCGGCACCAAGATCACCTTCAAACCGGACGAACAGGTCTTCGGGGACGTTGAGTTCGCCTATGATACGTTGCTCAAGCGGATTCGCGAGCTGGCCTACCTCAACGCCGGTCTGAAGATCAGCTTCCGCGATGACAGGGTCCGCAAGAAGGAAGTGTTCAAGTTTGACGACGGCCTCAGGGCGTTTGTCAAGCACCTCAACGACGGCAAGAACACTCTCCACAACGATGTCATCTACATGCAAAAGGACGACCCGGACTCGACGATGACGTGCGAGGTCGCCATGCAGTACAACGATGGGTACAACGAGAATGTGCTCGTCTTCGCGAACAACATCCGCAACATCGACGGCGGCACACATCTGTCCGGCTTCCGGACGGCCCTGACGCGCACGATGAACTATTACGCGCGCAACAACAACCTGCTGAAAGAAGGGCAGAACACCACGGGCGACGACCTCCGCGAAGGTCTCACTGCGCTCGTCGCGGTGAAGCTGTCCGACCCGCACTTCGAGGCGCAGACGAAGGTGCGGCTGACCAACCCCGAGGTCGGCGGCTTCGTCGAGACCGTGGTCAACGAGCAGCTCGGGCATTATCTGGAGGAGCACCCGCCGGAGGCCAAGCGGATTTTGAACAAGGCCATTCAGGCCGCGGCGGCACGCGAGGCGGCACGCAAGGCGCGGGAGCTGACCCGCCGCAAGGGCGCCCTCGGCAGCGCCAACCTGCCGGGCAAGCTGTGGGATTGCGCCAGCAAAGAGAAGGCCACCACCGAGATCTTCATCGTTGAGGGTGATTCGGCCGGTGGCTCGGCCAAGGCCGGACGCGACAGGAACATCCAGGCGATTCTCCCGCTGAAGGGCAAGATCCTCAACGTCGAGAAGGCCCGCCTGGAGAAAATGCTGGGCCACGACGAAATCCGCACGATGATCAGCGCCCTGGGCACCGGCATCGGCGTCGACGAGTTCAACGTCGAGAAGTGTCGATACGGCAAGATCATCCTGATGACCGACGCCGACGTGGACGGCGCGCACATTCGCACTCTGCTGCTGACGTTCCTCTTCCGGCAGATGCCGGTGCTGATCGACCGCCGGATGGTTTACATCGCCCAGCCGCCCCTGTACGAGGTGCGCGTCAAGGGCAAGAAGAAGTCTGAGTACGTGCTCACGGAGAACGAAATGCGCCGGCGGATGATCGCGCGCGGCCTTGAAGGCACAGCGCTGGTCATCTGCAACGGTGATACAGACAAGGCCTCCGCCAAGCGTAAGGCCGAGCCGAAGCCCCGACCGAGCGAAGTCTCCGGCGAAAAGCTTGCTGGACTGGTGAAAGCCCTGGCCGATATCGAACGGATTGTCGGCATGCTGAACCGACGCGGTGTGACCTTCAACGACTTTGTCAGGGATCACTACGATGGCAAGCGGCTGCCGCGCTTCCTCGTGCGCTATCAGGGCGGCGAACAGATCTACCACGAGGTTGGCGAGTACGAGAAGCGTTTGGCCGAACTCGGAGAAGGCAAGCACGACGATGAGACCGCCGACAGTGAGGAGTCCTACGTCGTGGCCGAGGAGCTCCATGAGATCGCCCGGGTCAATCAGATCAACGAGACGCTGAGGGCGGACTTCGGCCTTGACCTCCGCGATTTCCTCCTGCAGCTCGAGCGGAGCGATTCGGGCGAGGCGCTGCCGACCAAGTTCCAGCTCGTGCGCGGCGAGGAGACTTACCAGATCGCTTCGCTGGGGGACATCTGCCCGGCCATCCGGCAGATCGGGGGCAAGGGTATTGAGATCAAGCGCTTCAAAGGCTTGGGCGAGATGAACGCCGACCAGCTCTGGGACACGACCATGAATCCCAACACGCGAACCTTGCTGAACGTGCGGCTGGACGACGCGGGCGAAGCGGACCGCCTTTTCAGCATCCTGATGGGTGACAACGTCGAGAAACGCCGCAAATTCATCCACGACCACGCCTTGGAAGTCCAGAACCTCGACGTGTGACCGTTCGTGTGGCGGTACAGGACTGCCCACCGCGAGCATCAGCCATGAAAAAGGCCGCGCGCGTGGCTCGGCCTTGGTGATCGCGAAGGATACGATGGGTTACTGCGGGACGTGGTCCAGGCCAACGTCTTCCACGTGCAGGTCGCCATAGATGACGCGGTAGGTCTTGGCGTCGCCGCGGCGATACCAGAAGACCGCCGTCGTCGCGTCGCCCAGCGTGACTCCTTTGCCCGCGTAGTGCCATTCCCCTTGGTAGTCCAGCATCGTGAGGAAGCCTGCGGTCTTGCCGAAGCCCATGCCCAGCTTGACCGCTTCCTCGCCAGGGAGATTCATCCGGCCGAGGTTCTCCTGCAGCGTCGGCATCTGCTCCATGCAAGCCTGGGCGCTGATGGTGTCCGGGAAGGTCCCGTCGTTGACGACCTGGGCCCAGGCCCGCAGACCGTTGAGCAAGTCCTCTTCCGTGAAGTCGCCCATCTTCAGTTCTGCATCGTTTGCGGCGTAGCCGGCCGGCACGTCCATGCTGACGAGCGATTCGTCCACGGGAATGTCGAACTCGATGTTCCTGAGGATGACCACGGACTGGTTTCCCTGAAGCTCGATCCGAACCGGCGCCGCCGTGTCCAGGTCCGCCCAAATCTTAAGGTTCTCATTGGGGTTCTTCTTGATCTCGAAGCCGACCGTGCTTACGCCGTCGATTTCGCGGCGCCCCAGCTCCTGGGCCTGTTCGGGGTGGTCCGCGATCTTCTGCACGGCGTCGCGGACGAGCGACAATATGCTTTGCGTGCCTTGCTGAACGTGTCCCTGGATGTCCATGTACCCCGCACTCTTCTCTCCCGGGTTCAACACGAGCGTCTTGCCGCTGTCCAGGTCTATCACCATCACGACTGACATGTTGGACATCGTCCGTCGGATGCGGTTCCCGACGACGATGTCGTGCACCACGGCGTCGCTCGTGTCCTCGCCCAAT
>CAZGRF010000513.1:0-3089 GCA_964527825.1 uncultured Pirellulales bacterium | reverse complement strand
CTGCTGGTCCACTCGTAGACTCGGCACCGACAAGCCCACGTGCTTCTCACTGAAATAGGCCTGCAGCTTGCCGACAAGGTCCTCCAGATAGGGATAATCGGCGCTCGAGAGGCTCAACAGGCTTACCGTATCGAAACCGCTGGACTCGTGAGAAGCCTGGGCCAGCTCGAAGACCTTTTCGGCACTCCGATAGCGGATGGGACGGCGGCAGAAACTGGCTTGGCAGAACCGGCATCGGCCCGGACAGCCCCGCATGATCTCGATGCTCACCCTCTCGTGCACGGCCTCGTGGAACGGCACGATGGGGCGGGTGGGAACCGGCGCATTCTCGAAGTCAGCAACGACAGCATTGCTGAATCGTGTCCGCAAGGTCTCGCGCGTGGCCTTGAACGAGGCGATGCGCGCGCCGTCGTACTGGAACTCGTAGAATTGCGGCACATAGGCCCACTCGAAGCGCTGGGCGGCCTCGAACAGCGTGTCTTCCTTGCTTTGTCCTTTCTTCTTGGCGGCCAGCAGGAGTTGGGCCAGCTTCACTATGGCTTCCTCCGCCTCACCGATGACGAACAGGTCGATGAAGTCCGCCATCGGCTCGCAGCAGTTGGCCATGCCGCCGCCGGCGATGATGACAGGATCACTCGGCCCTCGGTCGCGTCGGCGGACGCTCAGCCCCGCCAAGTCCAACATGTTCAAGACATTCGTGTAGCACAATTCACTGGTCAGGCTGAAGCCAATGGCATCGAAGCTCGTCAGCGCGGCCTTCGACTCCAGGCTGAACAGGGGGATGTTCTTGTCGCGCAGGATGGCCTCGGCGTCTGTCCAGGGGGCGAACGCCCGTTCGGCCGCCACGCCTTCAATCGTGTTGAGCACGTGGTAGATGATGGCCAGCCCGGTGTGTGACATCCCCACTTCATAGGTGTCAGGGAAACACAGAGCGCACGTGAGCCCGCACTTCTCCAGGTCCTTGCGAACCTGGTTGATCTCGCCCCCGATGTAGCGGGCGGGCTGGCGCACGAAGGGGAGGAACTCGCGCTCGATCCGTTCGGCCAATATCTCTACCTTTCTGTCTGTCATGCCGGTATCATACGCGATGTCGTGAGTTTCGGATAGATGGCGGGGCCCATCCCCCTGGAAACGTCTATGGGTGCTCCATGAAGAAGGCCAATCGCATCGTGGCTGTTGGCGGCATCTGCCTGTTGCTGCTGACAGCGTTGTATTTCGCCCTGACCGCACGCGGCGTCGTCCAACTCGACGCTGGCTACCGCGTGATCATGGGCACATTCTCCCGTGTCGTGGTGATCGCTAAGACCGAAGAAACGGCGCGAGCTTGTGTTGAGGCGGTCTTTGCCGAGCAGCGACGCATTGATTCTCTCATGAGCGGCTACAAAGTGGACTCCGAGGTCAGCCGAGTCAATCAGCAGGCTTTCGAGAAGCCCATCCGGGTCAGTGACGCGACTTTCGAGGTCGTGCAGAGGGCCGTCCAGTTCAGTAAGCTTTCCGACGGCGCGTTCGACGTCACCGTGGGGCCGTTGGTAGACCTGTGGCACGCGGCGGCGGAAGCGAACACGCCGCCGACGGATGCCGCACTCGCCGAGGCCCGGGCCAAGGTCGGTTACGAAGGGTTGATCCTCGACGAGGACGCCGCGACGATTCGCTTCGCCGTCGAAGGGATGAGAATCGACCTGGGCGGCATTGCCAAGGGCTACGCCATCGACAAGTCCGTGGAGGCCATGAAGCAGCGAGGAGCCATTGGCGGCATGGTCGATATCGGCGGCGATGTGCGCTGCTTCGGCAAGCCTCCACGCGGCCAACGAACCTGGCTGGTTGGCCTGCAGGACCCAAACGTTGCGCCGGACGACCTGGGCAGCACCCAGCCGTTGCTGGTTCTCAAGGTCACAGACCGGGCCGTGACCACCAGTGGCAACTACCGACGTTTCACCATCGTTGGCGGCGCACGCGAGAGTCACATCATGGACGCTCACACCGGCCACGGCGCGAACCAACTGGCCAGCGTGACCGTCATCGCTGCCGACGCCATCACAGCCGATGCCCTGGCAACGGCCGTCAGCGTGCTGGGACTGGAGAAGGGCATGGCCCTCGTCGAGCGCCTGCCCGACGTCGAGGCCATTACCATCCCCAGCGGCCCGGATGCCGAACCCGTATTCAGCACCGGTGCTGCTGCCTACGTCAGATAGCCTGGACCGGTCGTTGCCAGCAACCGCTCCCGGCGATACAATGCGGCCATCATGGGAAAGGCCCGAATCGACATTCCGAAAGAGAGGATCGCTGAGTTCTGTCGGCAGAACCACATTCGGCGTCTGGCTCTGTTCGGCTCCGTCCTGCGCGACGACTTCGGCCCCGACAGCGATGTGGACGTGCTGGTCGAGTTCGAGCCGGGAACACGCATGGGCCTGCGGTTCTTTGGCCTTGAGATCGAACTCTCGGAAATGCTCGGCCGCAAGGTCGATCTGAACACGCCTGGCTTTATCAGCGACTACTTCCGCGACGAAGTCATGGCCGAGGCGGAGGTCCAATATGACGCGGCATGATGACACAACGCGTTTGCATCATATGCTCGACTACGCGCGCGAAGCCGTCGAGATGACGGCCGGCCGGCAACGTACGAACCTGGATCAGGATCGGATGTTCCAGTTGGCGCTCGTGCGGCTCGTCGAAGTTGTCGGTGAGGCGGCTACACGGGTCAGCGCTGAAGGGCAGCGACGCTATGATACCATTCCCTGGGCGGAAGTCCGAGGTCTCAGGAACAGGCTGGTTCACGGCTACGATATCGTGGACCTCAACATTCTCTGGGACATTGTCCAGGACGACCTGCCGCCCCTAATCGCCGAACTGGAGCGAATCCTGGAAGCGCTGTGAAGCATGAATTCCAACGAAGAGCCATTTGAGGTCAGTGAGGAATGGAAGGAAGAGATCGCGCGACGTTGCCGTGAGATCGACCGTGGTTTGGAGTTCCGCCTTCAGGCGGTTTGAAACCGCGTAAACGCGGGACTCCAAGCGAGCACATCACCTTCGGACAATTCTTTGCATACGCTGACCAGCGGGTAAATGCGATGGGAGCACTACGGTTTTCT
>CAZGRF010000512.1:0-3091 GCA_964527825.1 uncultured Pirellulales bacterium | reverse complement strand
GCGGTGATCGTCGAGCTGGAGCAGCACGCCACCGAGGAGCTCAACCACGCGCTTCTGCTGACGGGACGCATCATCCAGTTGGGCGGCACGCCGATCACGTCGCCGAAGGAATGGTACAAGTGGACGAACTGCGGCTACGATGCCCCTGACGATCCGCACGTGGCCAATATCCTCGAACAGAATATCAAGGGCGAGCAGTGCGCCATCACCACCTACCAGAAGCTTCTGCAGACCACGCAGACGACCGACCCGGTCACGTACAACATCGTCCTGCAAATACTCGAACAGGAAGTCGAGCATGAGGAGGACCTCCAGGCGCTGCAGGAGGACCTCGACCTCATGCTGAAGAAGAACTGACTTTGTGCCGGCGGCTGCAGGTATGAACCTCTGAGGGTCCGTAGCCAGGCGCTCCGGCTCTTGCCTGTTGCCCTGCGGGGCAGGTCACTGCCTTTGCGATAACCAGCCGGCGATCTCGGTGAGCGTTTTGGCAAGACCGTCGAGAACCGCCTTGTGGGGGACCGCGCCAGCTAGGTTCTGAGTGCCGGGCCGAGCCACGGCATCGTGAAGGCAGGGTCCAAGGGGCGGGGATTACACCGGCCACGGCACGCCCGGGCCTGACGGGGGAGAATGCTTTCGTCGCGGGCGAATTTTCGAGAAGAATTCTTCTTGACAGGATCATCGATCGCGGCTATCTTTATAGAAGTGCGTATCCGGGCCGAATAAGGCCCGGGCGGATTGTTCAAAATGGGGTTGTTTCAGAAGTGGTGGATTGGAAGAGGTTGTTGTTTGCGTAGGTTATCTGCCCGGCAGTTGTGTTCTGCAGGCAAAAGGCCTATTCTGTGCGAGAGTTGTGCGGTTGATGGTTTTGTCTGATTTTTCTGAACCGGTCATTGTGAAGGGTCGTAAGCGCCATTGGCAAAAGCGCCGATGGGTGTTATGAGAATAAGCTAACCATCTAAAGCCCCTGCGTAGTCTCGCTTCCTCTCCCTCCGCACCGCAGGGGCTTTGCCTTTTTCATAGTCTACTCCGTGGCCGGGGATTGCCGGGGCAACTGCCAGTGAATCCGTCGGCTCCACAACCGTTTCCGGGGGGGGCGACCCGCCAAGTGAATCCGAATGCCGCGCAGTATGGGACCGCATTCGGAGCGACTCCGCTACCGTTATTGACGACCCGGACCGCGCATGGCTGGCCGTCAGAGAGACCCGGAAGTGCCAGTGAAGCCGGAGGTGCCGCTCAAGGCAACAAAAGACACCTTAAGACAGGGTGATCTTAACTGCGGATGGGGGATTCACGGCGGACAGTCGCGTCTCGGCCAACCGTGCACCTCCGGCCGGTCGGGGCTGTTCGTCGGGCCTGCCTGCGTCGGCGACCGATGCTGTCGGCCGCAGAGGTTAGCGCATAGGCAATGTGCAGGGCCAAGTAGATGCACCCAGCGACGCATACGACCTCCTTGAGCAGGCTACTCATCTTGATATCTCCGCGATTCGTCTTGATGCCTTTTCTCTTGAGCCGGGTTCGGTGCCTCGATGCTCGGGCATCGTGGCTATCTGTTGGGACTGTAAGCGGAAGGAGTTAGAGCCATATTACGTGATTGTTAGAATCGTGTTAGTTTTCTGTTAGGGCCGGCCTTCTCAGAGCGGCGAAAGCGAGGTTTTCTGCTTTGTTGGCAGAGTCTCTTCTGCCCTAGGCCGATCATCGCATATAATCATCGGCGACTATGGTGCAGAAGGGTCCGGCCCGTGCGGAAGTCGTCAATGAGCTTGACGTCGCCAACGTTCTGGGCTGGGTCCGTCGTTCGGGAGATGGCTATGGCAAAACAAACCATCCTTGTCGTCGATGATGAAGAGGACATCCGGGAGTTGGTCCGGCTGAACCTGAGCCGGGAAGGGTACAAGATCCTGCTCTGTGAGACAGGCGAGCAGGCGTTGAACCAGGCGTTCTCAAAGGTACCTGATTTGATCGTCTTGGACTTGATGTTGCCCGGCATTGACGGACTGGAGGTCTGCAAACGCCTCAGGAACGACCCAAAGACCCAGCAGATTCCGTTGGTCATGTTGACGGCCAAGGGAGAAGAGGCCGACATTGTCTCCGGCCTGGAGCTGGGCGCCGACGACTACATCACGAAGCCCTTCAGCGGGAAGGTCCTGACGGCGCGTGTACGCAGACTTCTACGCCGTCGGCAGGACGGCGCCCATGAGCAAGCTGTAGTCAAGATCCATGAACTCGTCGTCGATCCGGATCGTTATGAGGTGTCCGTCGCAGGCAAGGTTGTGGCCTTAACCCTGACTGAATTCAACATTCTCTACACGCTGGCCCGAAGGCCGGGGAGGGTGTTCACGCGGTACCAGATTGTCGATGCGATTCATGGCAGCGACTACTTGGTCACGGATCGCGCTGTGGACGTGCAGATCGTCTCGCTGCGTAAGAAACTGGGATCCCATGCTAAATATGTGGAGACCGTCCGGGGCGTAGGATATCGGTTGATGGATTGACGCAGGTCCGCCACCCGCGGCCTTTTTGCGCGTCGGGGACAAAAGCCACTTGACCGGTACGGCCGCAGGAGATAGAAAGGCCTCTCGGTCAGAGGTATTTGACTTTCGCCCGTTTCGTGAGCGAATCGTATGGTCAGGGATACTATCTTCTACACTGTCGGGGGGTTGGGTTTATTCCTCTTTGGCATGAAGCTGATGTCGGACGGTCTGCGGGCCGCCGCCGGCCGAAAGCTGAAGAGCATTCTCGAATCCATGACGAAGAGGGCGATTGTCGCCTTCCTCATCGGCGCGGGCATCACGGCCCTGGTCCAATCCAGTTCGGCGACCACGGTCATGGTCATCGGCTTCGTCAACGCGGGCCTGCTTACTTTGAAGCAGGCCATTTGTGTTATTATAGGCACCAATGTCGGCACGACCGCCACCGCCTGGCTGGTCTCCATCTCCGGGCTTGGGGCCTTCAACATCACGGCGTACGCGCTGCCTGCCGTCGGCTTGGGCTTTCTCATGAATGTGGCCGGGCGGTCGCGCAAGACGAAGAACCTGGGCCAGATCATCCTCGGCTTCGGCGTCCTGTTCATCGGCATCGGCTTCATGAAGGA
>CAZGRF010000511.1:0-3093 GCA_964527825.1 uncultured Pirellulales bacterium | reverse complement strand
GTGCGGCTGGCCGCTCCGGCCATTGCCGTACTGAAAGCGCTCGGCGCCGTGGAAGGACGAACGACCATCATCTCCCACGAGTTCATGGGCATGCCCACCGCGCTGGCAGCCATTCTCGAACCGTACTGCCATTTCAGGACCGTCTTCTATGCCCACGAAGTGGCAACGATGAGACGCGTCGTGGAGGAACACGCGGGCCACGATACGATGTTCTACAACCTCATCCAACAGGCACACAAGGACCACCTGTACGTCAATGAGGTGTTCGGCAATCAGGCTACGTACTTCAAGCACTCCCTCGTCGAAGCCTCGAAGCACTGCGACCATATCTACGCCGTCGGGGATTATGTCGCCGACGAACTGCGTTTCCTGGCGCCCGAGTTCGAAACGACCGACATCGACATCGTCTATAATGGCGTGCCCGCCTACGAAACCGGCGTGGCGGACAAGCTCGCCTCCAAGGAGAAGCTCCGCCGCTATTGCGAGACCCTGTTGGGCTATCAGCCTGATTACGTGTTCACCCACGTGACCCGCCTGGTGCGCAGCAAGGGGCTTTGGCGAGACCTCAACGTATTGTCAGAACTCGACAAAGTCATTGGGCCGCAGGGACAGACAGCGGTGTTCTTGCTGCTGAGCACCGAGGTTTCCCGGCGGCGCAGTTGCGATATTTACCACATGGAAGCCACCTATGGCTGGCCCGTGGCCCACCGTGAAGGCTGGCCGGACCTGTCGGGAGGAGAGGCGGACTTCTACACCGCGATCCAGCGGTTCAATGCCAGGAGCCGCAATATCAAAGCCGTTTTCATCAACCAGTTCGGCTTTGACCGCAGATCCTGCGGCGAACACATGCCGGGCGACATGGAATTCATCGACATCCGCAGGGGCAGCGACGTCGAGTTCGGACAAAGCATCTACGAGCCCTTCGGCATCGCGCAGCTCGAGCCGCTCACCTTCGGCGGCATCTGCGTTTTCAGCAGTGTATGTGGCTGCGCCGGGTTTGTCCGCGACGTGACCGCGGGACAGCCGGTCAAGAATATCATCGTGGCTGACTACACCAGACTCGGCGACCATCAGTACGCCGATATCGAAGATCTGCTGCAGATTGACCGGCGTGTGCGCGACAGAATCGAAGCCGCTGAGAGTACCAGAGTAGCCGAAGAGATCATCGAACGTCTGCCCAAGAATGAGGCTGAGCTGGAGACTCTCATCTCCGATGGCCATCGTCTGGCCTGCAACATGAGTTGGGATGTGGTCGTCAGAAAGTATCTGCTCAGCGACTTGGCCCGAGCTTCCGAACGTCAACCTCAATACAGCCGGGGTTGACTCGCTCAGCCGACAAAGCCCAAGGACGTGGCCTCTATCGGCGATTCCCGCTTAGACAGAATCATCAGCTCCGCGCGACGACGCAGCATCGCAGGAATATGGAACGAACATGCATGTCGGCACGAGATGCCCGCCCAGGAACTGCGACGTATTCGACAACATGGTGCTACTGGGGCCCGATCTCGGCACAGACTCCATATCCGGAACCGTCCTTGCAGTCACTGATCCACACGACGACATACCTGCCGTCCGCGGCCATCGCTGCATCGGGATACCATTGCCGGCCCATGCCACTGGCAGTCAGTGCCAATTCATCACCCACAAGCTCTCCACTCGGCGTACAGAACTGGGCGCGTACACAGCAGCCTGTACCGTCCAGACTGTCACTGTCCCAGACAATGACGTATTCTTGCCCGGCGGCAGTCGCTATGCGCGGGCGTCCCTGGTTGCCCTGCACGCATGTGTTGACAACGCAGGGTGCGGTGATTGGCATGGCGGCCGAGTCAAAGGGCTGTGCGTAGACGTCGTATGGGAACGGTCCAACAGCCCAGGTTAGAACAAAACTGCCGTCGGGGGCTGCTGCTACGGATGGACCGTACCACCGGCTGTTGAGGTTGTCCGTCACCTGTACGGCCGTGCCCGCAGCCGTGCCATCCCACCTGTAACGGCGGAACATGACATACTCTCCGTAAGGCCTATTATAGACATCTCCCATCCTGATCCATGTAATCACAATCCCGCCCAAGTCGTCTGCGGCCACGTCCGGCCAACAGCCCTGGGGTTGATCATCGACGAGAAACGTATCGGTCATCGGTGAACCATCCGGACCACAGATGCAACCGGAGACATAGCTCTTTCCCAGGTGCTCGTCTTCATACCAACTTGTCCAGACAATGACGAATGTGCCGGTTGAACTCATCGCGATGCTGGGCGCTGACTCCACGGCATTCGGTGCTATGCCAACCTGAAGCTCACCTGTCAGAGCAGCCCCCTGCGCGTCGAACATCCTGGCGACAATGTGGGAGCCATCTCCCCGAGCCGCCGCCCACGCGACCACAAAGCTGCCGGAGGGGCTCATTGCCACGGCGGGATGCCAACTGCCCACATCCATCTCTGAGAGGTTGATCTTGAATTCCTCTCCGGATGGCGCTCCGTCGGCGGAAAAACGCCGGCCGTATACACCCCCTCCTCGACTGTCGGCAATGTGACTGCGCCAGACGACGACAAAGTCGGCGGCGTCATTCATGGCCACCACCGCGTGGGTCTGGTTGTGCTGAACATAGCTGTTGACCTGGAACTCTGCCCGTCCCGCCGCCGACAAGGCCAAGACGACCACTCCTATTGCGCACAACTTCTTCGCAATCGTACCCATACTCCCACCACCTTTCCTAATAAGCGGAATCTCGCGCACAAACCGCTTGCGGCTACAGTGTTAACTCGCCTGACACATTTAACCACTAGGACGCAGCGGGGTGTGTTTAGTTACAGGAAAAAGGGCATTCGCCGCGAAATTCTGTCTGGTCTGTCTGCGGGGCCAACTCTTCTGAACTCGTTTCACGCCGTCAACAACACGTTCTGACTTCATGCAGCGCAAATGCGCATGGTTGGCCCAGGCTCTCGGCAGATGTATAATGGCCCGTCGAGTCGCGGCAACGTGCCCGAAGCGTGCATTCGCAGCGGAGCGTGCCGAATGCAGCCGGCCGGTTGAATCGAGGAAGGCCGAATCGTAAGTGGGAAATCCGCAGGAAGATACATCGGATGCTCAGATCG
>CAZGRF010000510.1:372-3096 GCA_964527825.1 uncultured Pirellulales bacterium | reverse complement strand
TACGGGTTGCCCAGGGTAATGACGATCTGCCCCTTCTTCAGCTTCGATCCGTCGACGCACCACATGCAGTTCGAGGAGCTGCACCCCTGGATTTCCAGCTTCAACATCAACTACCGGCTGGGTGTCGACGGCATCTCGATGCCGTTCATCCTGCTGACCAGCCTGCTGACCGTGATCTGCATCGTCTCGGCAGTCTTCTCGACACTCACGTCCACGTGCTTGGCCTTCGCGTGCTTGATGACGTTGGTCAGGAGCTCGCGCACCACCTGAAACAGTGCAACACGCAATTCTCTGTCGAGGTCCGGAGGATGCGGGTCTGCCTTGAAGGTATATTCGATCCCGTGGCGATCCCCGACCTGCCGGGCCAGCCATGATTCCACGGCGGCCTCGAAACCCACCTCATACAGGATCGGGTTGCTCAGCTCGAAGGTCAGAGAGTGTGCATCTTCAATGACCTTGTCGATCTCCTTGCAGATCACCTCTGTGGTCGTTGATATGTTCGCCTCGCCGGAAGATGCACCCAACGAGTGCAGGGAGAGCTTGGCCAGTGCCAGGCGCTGAGCGATCTGCTCGTGGACGCCGACCGCAATCCGCCGCCTCTCCCGCTCCTCGGTAAATGTCAGCTCCGCCGCAAGCGCTCTGAGCCTGTTCTGGTGCTCCAAGAGCTGCTGCTCGGTCCGCTTGTGCTCGGTGATTTCCACCACGATGGTGCCGACAGCCTCCACCACCCCATCCGTGCCCATAATCGGGAAAAACGATTCCCTCCAGTGCCGCTGAATGTCTGGCTCATTCGGCATCGCAGCGGTGACCTCCACGTCCAAGACTGCCTCACCAGCGGCCAACACCTCCCCCAAATATGGCTCAATCATCGGTGCAAGGTGCGGCACGACTTCTCGGACCGTTCGGCCCAGATGGTCTTGGGCAGGCACTCCGTGCATCTCGGCCAAGGTGTTGTTGATCTGGATGTAGCGCAGGTTCTTGTCGAGCAGCGCCAGGCCGGCGGTGGCGCCCGTGAAGAGCGAATCCAGGTATTTCTCCCGTACCACGATCTCACGTTTCAGTTTCCTGCGCTCGGTGATATCGGTCAGGGCCCCGACACATCCTTTGGAGGAATCGAGGGGATCCAGAAAACTGACTTGCAGGTGAGAATCGAACATCGTACCGTCCCTGCGGACGACCGATGACTCGACTTCGCCGGTACCCGTGCGATTGAGACCGTCGCTAATCACGCGGCTGACCCGCTCGTATTCGTCACCACTGGGGCACAACACCGAGACTGGCTTGCCCCTGAGGAAACCGGCTGGGTAGCCGGTAAGATCTTCCACCGCCTTATTGCACCACCTGATCACGCGATCGCGCATCAACGCGATGCCGACCGGGCAAGCCGTGAGAGTCGCCCGCAAGAACTGCTCTCCCCTGAGAGCGGCCTTTTCGGCCCTTCTTCGATCAGTGATGTCCTCACCGGAGCTCAACGTGCCAATGACCGTGCCGGCTTCGTTCCTCAGGACGGTGTTGTGCCAGTTGACAAGGCGTTCGCGGCCCGTCTTTGTGAGGATCGGGCCCTCGACATACTCATACTGGCCCGTTTCGCCTGCCATCAGGCCTTCAAACACCGCCCTGGCACGCTCCCTTGCGCGCGCTGGCACGAAATGGTCGGACCAGCATTTGCCGAGCACTTCCTCCTCGCTGTGCTCCAAGACTTCGCAGCCCTTTGTATTGATAAGGGTGACCCTTTGCCTGGAGTCTGTGGCCACCGTGACTACCCCCGCAAGATGGAGATAGGTCTGGGCCCTGTCCCTCTCCTGACGCAACAACTGCTCTGCGCGCTTGTGGCCCGTTATGTCCGTAAGGATAATCTGGACGCCGACGATCTGGTCGCCTCGTCTTATCGGGTTGTCCCGGTACTCGACTGACATGACTCCTTTCGGCGTGACAACGTCCATTTCACCTCGTACCGGCTTGTCGCCCAGCAGCGTTCTGAAGTCGGCAATGGCCCGGGCCAAGTCGTCTGGAGCGATGAAGTCGAACAGCTTCCTCCCGATCAAGTCTTTCTTGTGGAACCCATATTCCTCAACAAATCTGTTCACACTGGCAATACGGCCTTCGGTATCCACGAGAATGAAGGCCTCTCGCGCGTTTTCGAAGAGGCCTCGGTACTTCTGTTCGTTTTCGCGCAAGGCTTTCTGGGCGCGCTTGCGGTCGGTGATATCGCGCGCGGTGGCGTGCACGTATGTCTTGCCGCCGACCGTGATACAGCGGATGCTCATTTCCGTGTCCACCACGGTCCTGTCTTTTCGTCTGGTGGGGACCTCCGTAATGACCTCCTCGCCGGTCATGACGCGGTCGTGAACGCGTCGAGCAACCGTCAGGTCCTGCTCCCTGCACAGGTCGAAGACACTCATGTGCAACAACTCATCCCTTGTGTACCCGCTCAGCTTGACGGCGGCGAGATTGACGGCGACGAACCGCAACTGGGCATCGGTGATCAACACGGCGTCGCGAGAGCCCTCAAATATCGCCTGCTGCCAAGCCAAAGCACGGCCGAGCTGGCCACGGGTCCTGTGGATGGCGGTCACATCCTGAATGATGCAGAGGAAGCCCAGTAACTCGGGACCCCTCGCAACCACGGTCGTGGTTGCCTCGACCAGGACCGTGTGGCCATCCCTGCGCCGCAGCGGCATCTCCGCAATATGCTCTCCCTTGACCAACGCGGTGAGACGCTGG
>CAZGRF010000510.1:0-362 GCA_964527825.1 uncultured Pirellulales bacterium | reverse complement strand
GGTCTCGAACAACGCGGCCAACTGGGACAGGCGATCAGACGCGATGATGGGCAACTCGGTGAATCTCTTCCCGACAATCTCGGCTTGCGTGTAGCCCAACATCGTCTCGACCCTTGGGTTCACCGCAGCAACCATTCCTGCCGGATCGAGAAAGACGATTATATCCTTGGCGCGCTCGAAGGTCACCCTCCGCTGTTCCGCCTCCATGCGCAGGAAGCCCTTGGCCCCCGCGGACGCCTCCTGGGCATCCGCCTGGCGCTGTGGCCCGAACGATTCAACGCGGCCCTTGCGGCCGCGTTGTCCGTTGGCTGCATTCGACCGTCTCATAATCTGACCTCACCTTGCCTCGGTGGGGCGCCAGG
>CAZGRF010000509.1:0-3097 GCA_964527825.1 uncultured Pirellulales bacterium | reverse complement strand
GGTGAAAGCATCAGTTAGGTTCCCCCATTCTGTCATTTGTCTGTCTCTTTGTGTAACCGGCCTCATGATGGCAACTTTCTCCGCCAGAGCAGTGCAGGCCGAATCGGTCCAGGATTTGGCGGACCCCGCCGCCGGGCCGAGCGTTCCGGTGGTTATCAACGAGATCATGGCCTCAAACACCCGGATTTCCGCCGATCCGCAAGGTCAATACGACGATTGGATCGAGTTGTACAATTCCGGCGATGCGCCCATCGACATAGGCGGCATGTATCTGACAGATGATCTGGATGAGCCTCGCAAATGGCAAATTCCCGTGGACGATCCGGCCTTGACGACGATCCCAGCAAACGGGTACCTGGTGGTCTGGGCCGACGGTGACACCGCAGACCTAGGGCTGCACGCGGACTTCGCGCTCAGCGCTGGCGGAGAGGAGGTCGCCCTTTTCGATACCGACGGAAGCACTCTGATCGACAGTATCACCTTCGGCCGCCAGACCGCCGATATCTCGTATGGACGGTACCCTAACGGCAGTGACAGCCTGATGTTTATGGTCTATCCTACGGCGCGAGGGAGCAACGTTTATGTCCCCGTCGGTCTCGCGGCGGAGCCCAAGTTCTCGCAGGCGCGCGGCTTTTACGACGGTGCATTCACTCTGGAGCTAACGACCGAGACGGAAGGTGCCACGATATACTACACGCTCGATGGCAAAGATCCGTTCGACGATTCCGGACGTTTCATGGCCGGGACGCCCTACACCGGGCCGATTGAGATCAGTACCACGACGTGCGTCAGGGCAGGGGCAGCCAAGGACGATTGCGTATCCTCAGCGACCGTAACCTCCACTTACATCTTCCTTGAGGACGTGATACACCAGTCCGGGCACCCCGCGGGTTTTCCGAGCAGTTGGGGCGGTCGAGCAGCAGACTACGCCATGGACCAGCGTGTGGTCCAAGACCCGGCGTATTGCGACGAGATCAAAGACGATCTTAAGTCGATTCCGTCGGTGTGCATCGTGATTCCCAACGACGACTTCTTTGGCAGTGGAGGTATCTATGCCAATCCCACCGCCACTGGAGATCTGTGGGAACGAGCGGCCTCTATGGAGTGGATCGATCCGGGCACCGGCGACCACTTCGGCGTCAACGCCGGCCTGCGAATTCATGGAGGGCCATACAGCCGATCGCAGAATCCTAAGAATGCCCTTCGCTTCATCTTCAGAGCCAAGTATGGCCCGTCGAGATTGGAGTATCCCCTGTTTCCCGACACAGATGTCACGTCTTTCAATGTGCTTGCCTTGCGGTCGATCTGGAACTACTCCTGGTCAGGACACTGCGGGATGAGCGGCCCAGGCAACGCGGACTACCTTCGTGACGTATTCGCCCGCGACACGATCCGGGACATGGGGCGCCTGACTCCTCACGGCAGACCTATCAACGTGTACATCAACGGCCTGTACTGGGGCCTGTATATCATGACGGAGAGGCCCGATGAGGATTTCGTCGCTGACTATACAGGAGGGGATGGAGACGACTACGACATGATGGAGGCCCCCAGTGGCATGGGTGCCAGCACCACAATGCAGATCGTCTCGGGAGGTGCCGGCGCGACGCAGGCGTGGAATACGCTGTTTTCTCTGGCGGACGCTGATGTGGCTTCTGCGGAAGGTTACCAAGCGATCCAAGCCTATCTCGATATCCCCGCCATGATCGACTACATGCTGATGGTGTACTACACGGGAAGCCGGGATGCGCCGGTTTTCTTGGGTGACTCCTACACCCCCCGGAACTTCTACGTCTATCGTCAGCGCGATCCTGCAAGCCCTTTTGTGTTCATACCGTGGGATGTGGAGTGGGCGTTGGAGGAGCCCTACGTGAATCGTGTGAACGTGATTGGGGTCTGGAACCCTCATTATCTGATGGACCGGCTGGCAGCGAATCCTGATTTTCGCATGCTGTTGGCAGATCGCATCCATTTGCACTTTCACAACGGAGGGGCACTGACGCGCGACCGCGCCACCCAGCGTTATGCGGATCGTGCCGCCGAGATCTACGGCGCCATTGTGGGAGAGTCTGCCCGCTGGGGCGATGAGCCTCGGCCGTCGCAGCCGTATACCCGCGTGGACTGGGAAGGTGAGGTCAACCGGCTGGTCACCCAGTATTTCTCAGGCAGGACCGAAACGGTGCTGAACCAGTTGAAGAGCCGGGGATGGTATCCGTCCCTCGATGCCCCGGCATTTCAGATCGACGGCCGGGATCAACACGGCGGACGTGTCCCTGCTGGGGCGAGCCTGTCCATAGTGAGCCCAAGTACCGCAGGCACGGTCTACTACACCCTGGACAGCAGCGACCCACGCACACCGGGCGCCTCGGGCAGTTCAAGCAGCCAACTGACCCTGGTGCCCGAAAAGGCTGCCAAGCGCGTTCTGGTTCCGACCGGCCCGGTCGATGATGCTTGGCGGGGCGGGCAGGGTTTTGACGATTCCGCCTGGATGGTCGGTGTGGGTGGTGTCGGCTACGAACGCAGCACCGGCTACGAGCAGTTTTTCAGCATCGATGTCCAGGGTCAGATGTACGGCCACAACGCGAGCTGCTACATCCGCATTCCGTTTGATCTTTCTGCCGACGATTTGTCGGACCTGTCCTACCTCGCTCTGCGAGCGCGATATGATGACGGCTTTGTGGCTTTTCTCAACGGTGTGGAGGTCGCGCGGGTACTGTTTGACGGCACGCCCGCGTGGGACTCCTCCGCCATCGCGAACCACTCGGATATCGACGCGATCGAGTTTGAGACGTTCAACATCTCAGAGTATGTTGATCAGCTTCATGCGGGACAAAACATCCTTGCCCTGCAGGCCCTGAATGAGTCCCCCAGCAGTTCCGACTTGCTGCTCTCGGTCGAGCTGGTGGCGGCCAAGGGAGCAGGTGGCGGCACACCCAGTGGGGTGTCGCCGACCGCCATTCGCTACACCGATCCGGTGACATTGAGCGGCAGCACACACGTCAAGGCCAGAGCTATTTCGGGCTCGACGTGGAGCGCGTTGAGCGAGGCGACGTTCGCAGTGGGGCCGGTGGCCGAGAGCCTGCGGATCAGTGAGATC
>CAZGRF010000508.1:0-3098 GCA_964527825.1 uncultured Pirellulales bacterium | reverse complement strand
GTAGGTTGCTTGGATGCCTTGTCCGCCCCCGATGGCATAAACCTTCCCGTCCACGACGCCGGTGGCAGGCATGAGCCTCGCCGTTGACATATCGGTTTTTCTCGTCCAGGTACCCTCTGCCGCCAGACTCATGGAAGCCAGGCTCGTGAGCCCAACCAACACCACACCTTCGAAAATGACTCGCGTGTTCATCTTTGCCATCCTTCCCGGTTTGCGATAGAATGGTTTTGTCCTGATACCAGGCGGGCAAACCGACCGCGTGGAGCAGGTCCGGGCTGGTGAGGATGTGGCCAACATCGAGTGACTCACCAGCCTTTACAGCATCAATATCTACATCAACTCAATGAACGGTCTCTATTCGACGGGTCCGAGGCGCTGATCGAGCCAATTGAGGACATCTGCTCGAATCTGCTCGTAAAACAGCGAGAACTCGCCATGGCCGCCGGGATACACCACGTACCGGCTATCCGGGTGAGCTTTTTTGAGGATTTCGTACATCGGCTTCTGGCTTGCCTCCGCCGGCAGAAGGACGTCCTCGGCGCCATTGACCATCAGGACCGGGACGTTGACCCGGTGGGCATATAGGGCCATGTCGAAAGACCGAGGCAGGTCAATGGGTAGAAGCCCCCCATGCACGAAGATCCCTGTGTCGATGCGGTCCTCCACCGCCAGCATGAGCGGGCCGAGAAGACTGCCGAAGCTATATCCATAGTAGCCGATCCTACGGCTGTCGATATCGTCCCGCGTCTCCAAATAATCGATGGATCGGCGCAAGTCTTCTGCCATTCGGATCGTCCATTCCCTGTAGACCAGAGGCGTCTCGGCAACGCCTTGCATGGTCCATTCCCGACCGCGGTCAGAAGGTCGTTCGTAGGTCCCGTAATAGACGGGGAAGAGCACAGCACGACCGCTCGTGATGATGCACTGCCAGAGCGCCCTGTACGGGGCCCCCCTGAAGGACGTATCCGTGATGGCGTTCCCACCGGGGAAGTAGATGACTGTCTGGTACGGCGGCTTCCCTGCCTTAGGCATGAATAGGTGCGCGGTGACGCGATGTCCGGCGTAGGCAGCATCAAAGGTGACCGTCTCTTCCTGCCACAGGGGTGAAGTGCTGTCAACCTTCTCCACGGTGGGATGTAAGGGCCTCGGATCATACTGGTACAAGGCCCTATAGGAATCGAACTCAGCATCGGAAAACGGTTCCAGACTGGATACATCGCGCCACGCGGGCAGCGGGACAGGTCCGCAAAGCTCACTCGCTGGGAATCCACTTCCCTGCGGAAACCGCACGCAGCGAAACCCATCCTGCGCGGAGCGATGCCACGGCGAGCGGGCATTTTTAGATCCGAACACATAGGTCGGCTCGCCCCAACTGCCGCCGAGGCAATAACGAAGCTCTCCCGAGTCGTCGGTGGCGTTGAGACACCACTCCCGAACGTTGCCCGCCATATCATACAGTCCAGTGTGGCCCACGCCGGGATGGCTGCCGACGGGCGCCGCACCCGCCAGCGCGAAATTGCTGAAGGGGACGATCACGAACGATTCCTCCAGGCACGCGGCCCGTTCCCAATCATAGACCGCAGGCAGGCTCTTGCCGGCGAACCGGGCGTAGGCCGCCGCCTCGAACCAACTGACGCCGGAAACAGGGTGTCGGCCCTGCCCTTGCGGGTAGGTTCCGTCTTCCCACATGGCCGGGCCCGGCTGGTTCGTCTGGTCGCGGAACTCGGCTATCGCCTCTCGCCAGGACAGTTGACGACCGTCTTTGATGAAATCCAGTCCTTCCCAGTAGTCGGCGTTCGCGTATCCTCCCGCATCGACAAACGCCTGGAACTGCTCGTTCGTGACTTCATACTCGTCGATCAAGTGCTCTGGGATGTCGATCTTGGTGCTCCGGCCCTGGGCAGCGGCCGTCGGCTCCACTTCCCAGGGGCCGACCCATACCATCTCACCGGCGGGGTCCTGCGACTGCAGACGGACCTCGAAGGAATGCTCGACCACGCACTCATGCGTCACGAATCCTTCCTTCTCGATCCTCCAGCGAAATGGCCCTTGTGGCAGGGTGATCTGTTCCAGCGGCGACCGGCCGAGATACTGCCACGGCGCATCCATCGCGGCGTATTCCCGACAAGAGATGTCCGCGCCAGCCGGCGTCGTGCCGATGGCATAGTCCCGACAGATATGGGGCCACAAGGCGGCAAGGCTTGGATCGTCCGGAATGTGCTTCTGCGCCCTCTTCGCCAAGGCAAAGGCCTCAGAGTAGCGCTGTTGGTCGATGAGTTGAGCAATCTCCGGTACCGCCTGCCCTTTCGCCCACCGGACTCCGTCTGCCTTGGCGCTCTGCCGATAGATCGCGACCATAGCGACAAGGCCGATCAGGAGTATGATGACCACCCCAGCGACAGCGATGCGCGATCGGTGTCGGCGCGTGAATTTCTGGAGGCAATAGACGAGGCCGGGCGCGCGGGCCAGAATCGGCTCGTGCCTCAGGTGCCTCTCTACGTCTTCGGACAGTCCATGCGCTGTCTCATACCGCCGGGCCCGGTCTTTCTCCAAGCACTTCATCACGATGCAGTCCAGATCCCCCCGGATCAGCTTCTGCAGTGTCTCGCCGCTGATCTGCCGCCCCCTAGCAATGTCCATCAATCCCTGCCCCATGTTCCGCAGCCGGGTCGACGGCTTCGGCGGGTCGGTCTCGCGGATAATCCGCTCGATCTCTGCATATCCCGCATCCTGCAGCGTGCGTGGTTCGAACGGAGTTGTGCCCGTCAGCAGCTCGTAGAGCAGCACGCCGAGGGAGTAGATGTCCGTTCGAGTGTCTACATCGAGCCCGCTCATCTGGGCCTGTTCCGGGCTCATGTAGGCGGGCGTGCCGATCATCTGGGCGTAGCGGGTGAAGAGCGTCTTCTCCGTCAGCCCCTGATTGGTTGCCTTGGCGATACCAAAATCAATGACCTTGGGCACCGGCTTGTCATCGTGCATCGTTACCATAACGTTCGACGGTTTGAGATCCCGGTGGATGATGCCCTTGTGATGCGCATGCTGGACGGCACGGCAGACCTGAACGAACAGCTCCAGACGCTGGCGCGTGTCGAGCCTAT
>CAZGRF010000507.1:0-3103 GCA_964527825.1 uncultured Pirellulales bacterium | reverse complement strand
GTCGGTCGTCTCCGTAATCCTCGAATCCGTGACGAAGGGGCGGTTCTCACCCACGATGATCCTGGCCTTACGATGGTTGCTAGTGACAATGTGGGGCGTAGAGAGGATATTGACCCCTGATTGCTTTTCCAGGGCGTGCAGAATGACCCCGATATCCGCTGTGGGATCCGTCCCTTTCCACGCTCCGATCGCTAGGCCCTCCAGGTCGCCACTGGCGAAGTCGACACGCGGACCGAGATTAGTCATGGCGAATCCTCGAACGCTGTCCGCCACGATACCGTCGAGCGTGGCCCAATCGACGCCGATCTCCTTGAGCGCTTCTTCCGTCACCTCCATGATCAGCATCTCGACCAGGACCTGCTCCCTGACGATGTCGAGCTTGTCGACGATCTTGGAGATCACTTCGAAATCCTGGGCCGAGGCGACGATGATCAGCGAGTTAGTGCTGGCGTGGGCCGTAATCTGAATTTGCTGAGTCGCTTCGATGGCGCCGGATATTCTCATGCTGGCCAGAGCTGCTTCAAGGGCGGCAGCGACCTCATTGGCGTCGGCATTCTTCAGATACGTGACGTGCACGTTATCCGTGCCCATGGGGCGTTCGATGTCGAGCTGCTCCACGAGTTTGCTGATGGTTTCGATGTCCTGCTCGCTGCCGACCGCGATGACTGAATTCGTGCGATCGTCGGGCAATGCTCTGGCGGCTTGGCCGTATGTCGGGGTCCCGCGGCTCCGGCTAATCTGCGGCGTCGTCGCATCCGCCTTCTCCAGAATGCGCGTGATCTGCTCGCTGAGCACTCGCGCGGAAGCGTGAACCAGCGGAATCGTCAGAACTCTTTCCCCTGAGCCTTCGACGTCGAGTTGCTGCACGATCTGAGCAATGTGGTAAATGTTGGCCGACGTATCCGTGATCATGATGGAGTTTGTCCTGGAGTACGTGGCCAGTTGCGCCCCTGATGCGAGGAACGGTTTGATGATCTCGCTGATTTCGGCGGCATTGGCATGCCGTAGCGGCAGGATCTGAGTGGCTATGGCGTCGTTCCGGGGAATGTACGCCGGGTCGGCGCCAATACGAACCTGCGTGTTGTGTTTCGCGGCGTCAGCCTTAGGAACGATCTTGACGGCATTCTCGCTCTCAATGGCCGCGTAGCCCTGCACATCCAAGATAGTCTGGAGAAAGCCGTACATGTCACCGAGTCGGATCTGCGTTGGCGACATCACGGTCACTTTCCCGCTGATGCTCTCATGAGGGATGAAGTTTATGCCTGTGACTTCTCCGATCGTCTTCAGGACCATCCGAATATCCACATTCTCAAAATTGACTGAGACGAGTTGATCCGCCATTCCCGGTTGGCTCAGTAGGGGCATCTCGACCTGCGGAAGCTGAGCAGGGGGCTGCGGCTCTGGCGCGGTCATCACGGCTTCAACGATTTCTCGGCGTGTTGGCCGTTCCGGATGAGTCTCCGTGGGCTGGGCCGGTTCTGTCTCTTGTACCTGCCGTTGCGATGCGATTGCACCTTGCTGTGAGGATTCGGTCGGGCGCTCGCCGACGTGATTGACCGGTGGCAGGCTTGGCTGCGGTTGCGTCGTGCTCGGTTCCAATGCTGGTGCCTGGGTCGCAGCCTTCGGAGCGTCAGCCTGTGCAGGTGCTTTCTGCCTTGGTCGTGATCGCAATTGAATGGGGCTGACCTCGCGGCCTGGGACGGGTTTGGGATGAATCCCACAGCCCATGCTGCTTAGACCGACAACGAACAGGACGGAAACGAATAGACCGAGCCGGAACGGTCCCCACAGCCGTTCGATTGGGATAGTGTTCTGGAATCGTACCATGATATGATTGCGTTTGATTTTCACAGCCTTCTCCGTGTTGCTACAGATCGAATGATAGATTCTTGATCTTGCCGTTGCGCAGAAGCTCGATGTCGAGCGTCGATTGCATACGTGCCTTCTTCAGCACCTGGAAGGCCTTCTGTTTGCTGGTAAGGTTCTGCCCGTTGACGTTGCGGACGATGTCGCCGTTGCGTAGACCCAAGGCGGCTGTCAGAGGAGTCTGATCCAGGCCTGTGATTATCAGTCCCTCGGTCCGGCCGTTTTGCACGTGCGGCTCGATGGTGGCCTTTTGGAAGACACTCTCAACATAGCTCAACCGGGCCGATGTCTGTGGGCCCAACTTGTTGGCGGTGGGGACTTTCTCTGTCGTGGTCGCGTTCGGACCGATGTTCTCGGTGGGACCCGCTTGGCCTGTGGTGCTGGTGGCAGTACGGAGCACCAACACACATCTCTGGCCCGCGTAAGACAAAATGACGCGGTCAGCTTCGATGGATTCTATGGTGGCCGATGCGACGGTATCACCAGTTTTGTACGGCTGCGCTGCTTTGGTCTGGGTGTTCTCGATAATGGCGTACGAAGCGGCAGGACTGGTGGGAAATGCAATCGCACCCACCAATTTCAGACCCAGTTCCTCTGCTGACGGCATCGAATCGGCGATCTGCGAAACGCCGGCATCTGCCTTCGTATTGGTTCCGGCGAAGATATCGCTCTCCACAATGGCGTCATAGTCGGTTGCCGCTTCGTTGTCTGATACGACCGCAACGAACGCGCGTGTTTGCTCGTCTCCTGCAACGGCATTCGGCTTTAGCGCGGTGTCAAGGCGAAACGGGGTCAAGACGGCCCCGACGAGCGCGTAAAGCAGCAGGACGACCAGTCCAGCCTTAGCTGCCCAGAAGAGCCTTGAAATTTGTCTGTCGTTTACCATCTCTGTTGTCCAAACACACTCTGACCCTGTCGGGCGTATCGTCCAGCTCGCGTCCTCACTTGATGCCGAACCGCGCATGTGCAAATGTCAAGCATTGATGGGGGCTGACAATATCAGACGTTGTGTTTTATGGGGCTCTGTCGCCAGGGGAGAGGGGAAATGTCCGATAAGCCCATGCGGCGGCGTATCAGGCCAGAGTCATCGCCATGATCCCATAGGTCACGTTGGCCAATCCGTGAAAGAGTATAGGGGCCAGCAGTGAGCGGGTCCGGACAAAGAGCCAAGCCAACAGCACACCCGGCAGAAAGGTCACGAGCGAAGTCATCCGACCCTGGACCATGACGTGAGCCA
>CAZGRF010000506.1:0-3104 GCA_964527825.1 uncultured Pirellulales bacterium | reverse complement strand
ACACTCATGCCGGCTTTCTTCACGGCCTGACTCACGGAAAGGTCGTCGCTGAGAGTTGTCCTCCAGATGTCCGGGAGGTTCCATTGCCGGAAGTCTTCCATCCGAACCGCCATCGATCCGCCCCAGGCATGATTGAAGCGGCTGTTTCCCAATAACTGGGCGACGCTCGCATTGACGGCTGACAGGGCCAGCGTGGCGAGGTTGTTCCGGGTGGGCACAAACCATCGATAGCCGGTGGCCACGCCGCACTTGGAGCGCCGCAGCGACCAGACCAGAAGGTGCAGCCAGTCGCTGCGTACACAAACATCAGAGTCCGCAAAAGCAAGAATCTCGGTATCGCTCGGGAGGCGGTCAATGACATAGAGAAGGTTGTGAATCTTCTGACTGCAGGACGTGGAGGGGCCAGCGACAAGAATCTGCGCATCAGGAGACTGTGGACTCTGAGCCAGTTCGTCTTTGATCTTACGTAGTTCCTCGTACGCAGGATCGGATTCCTCCCCGAGGACGAAGAACAAACGATAATTGTCGTAGTCCTGCTGGAGGAACGACTGGATGTTGCTGCGAAAGCGCGCCTCCAGCCCTTTGCAGGGGATAATGAGCGCAGCACAAGATCCCGAAGCTGGCCCCGTCTTCCTGCTGTACTTGGCCAATGCATAGCGATAGTTGCGCACGGCATAATACACGAAGATCAATTGCACAACAATCGCGGTCCAGGCTATGCCATCATACCAATCCATAAGGAAATGGCTGTGTCTAACACGGCGAAAGGTTTCTTGCTCCGCCCCTGTGCTCGTTGGTGCGGGGGGTGGCACATCTACGATAGGCCAAGTCCACCGCAAATGCCAGTCTTTTCTACGGGAACGACCGTATGGGGTGCACGACAGGATAGTGGCGGTCTAGGCAGCTAGTCGCCAGTACTGATCCCACTGGTCGTTGGCCCACAGGCTCACCAGCGTCGCCATCGGCGTGACGTTGGTCCGACTCCACCGCATCCCAGGCCCTTTGAGACGCTGGCCCAATTGCTTGCAGAAGCTCTCCATCGGGCCGCTGGAGATCGGGTAGTTGTTCGCCATGTAGGTGGGATAGTCCAAATGGTCGGCATGCTTACGCAGGTAGCGGCGTAGCTTGTTCAGGGCCGCTTGCCGGGCAGCGGGGGCGTACCGCAGAGACCGCAACTGTTTGAGCAGCCCCCGCGCCCCTTTGCCTTTGAGGACTCGACAGTACCGTCGCGCCCACGGTCGGGCCTTGCCCTCGTCGTCCGGATAGATCGCCTGGGCGGCGGCATGAATGTGCTGCCAGGCATGCCACAGATCGATAATGCGAATGGCCTGCGGCAACTGCTGGCAAACGCCTTTGTCAATCCATGCCGCCGCATCGGCCAGCCAAAACAGCCGCACCGCGAGGGCGACCCGGATCGCGATGGCGGCCTGCCGCAGGCGCGGGGTGAAGGTCTTCGCCGACTCCAAATAGGCCCGTCCGTGTTTGTGCGTACCGTAGCGGAACTGATAGGCACGCAGTTCCTTCCAGCCGCTTTGACGGGTGTGAACCATGGTGCCGTCGCAACTGCCGGTGACCTCTTCGCCGGCTTCGACCGGGGCCGGCTCGGCCTTCTCTTGGGTGCCATGGTGGACACAGAGCCGCCGGATCGTCGCGTCGCTGACGCGGAGACCCAGGAGCTTGTGGGCGGCGGTGGAGGCCTTGGCAAAGCTGGCCAAGGCCGTACCCAGCAGGCACAGCAGTTCCTGCATCGGGCGGCTGAGGCTCTCCGGCGCCAGGCTATCCAGGGCATGCTGGCCGCCGCAGTGCGGACAATACCAGTACGGCCCACGTACGCGTAACGCTCCGACACTGCTGAGCAGGCCCCGGGACCGCAGGCCCTTATGGCGACGGCGTTGTCCGCAGGTGGGACAGTCGCGTTGCTCGGACTGATGATCCAGTGCGTTTTGGACCAGCGTCTCCAGCATCGAACCGAGCACCTGCTGGCCTTCGGCGCGAACGCGCTGCTCCAGTTGAACGGTGGCCTCTGGGGTGCTGACGGTGGCGGACTGCTCCACCAGGGACTTGATCCAGGTCGAGACACGCGCCATAATGTCGGACATCGCTTGTTGGGTTCTTGTGTTCATCGGGCTATCTCCTTTTTGAATCAATGTAAGAATTCATTCGATAGAGATAGCCCATCTTCCCTGCTCGCGCCATTTTTTTGTCGTGCACCCCCAAACGCCTTGGGCGGCACGGAACCCGGTCAGGATTCGGATCGGCGCGGACACCGCTGAGCGGTCATTTCTTTGCCACTTCCTGTGTCGCGACCGCATCGCCCCAGTCGCCTCCCAGCGCCAGATGCAGGTTGACTCGAGTCGTCCAGATTTGACCTCTTAGCACCGCAATCTGTTCCTCCGCAATCAAACGCTGTCGCTCTGATTCGAACACGGTCAAAATGCTCTCGACGCCCTGCTCATACCGCCGCTGCGAGAGGGTCTCGGCCTCCCGCGATTCGATGAGCTGGCTCTTGACATACTCGAGTTGGGCCTGCAAATACCGCTCGCTCACCAAGGCGTCCTCCACCTCGCGCATCGCCCTGAGGACCGTGGTCCCATAGTCGGCCGCGAGCGCCTCGTAGGCGGCCTTGGCGGCGCGCACCTGGGCTCGGAGCCGGCCGCCCTGGAAGATGGGCTGTGTGATATTGAACGTCGCCGAATAGGTCTCCGCAAAACTCCTCCAGAGGTCCGGCCACACGTCGCTGCTCGATCCGTAGTTGGCGCTGAGAACCAGACTCGGGTATAGCTGAGCGATGCTGGCGCCGATGCGTTCATTGGCCGCTCGCAACGAGAACTCGGCCGCCCTCACGTCGGGCCGGCGCTCGAGCAACGCCGCGGGTACGCCCACGGGGACTGGCTCCAGATTCGGCAGGTCCGCCAGTGTACCGGGCAGCGGCACCGATGATCCCGGCGCGCGGGCCAGGAGCACGTCCAGCGCGTGCTGCGCCGTCGCCAGCGACAACTCGATCGCCGGCTCCTGCGCCTTGGCCGCCTCCAGGTTGGCGCGAGCCAGGCGCACATCGACCGGGCTGACGAGACCTCCTTTGTACCGGCGTTCCGTAATCTCAA
>CAZGRF010000505.1:0-3118 GCA_964527825.1 uncultured Pirellulales bacterium | reverse complement strand
CGAAGGCCAGGACTATCCGCGGCTGTGGTGGGAGCAAGGCGACGAGGCGTCACCACTGTGACGTAGAGTTGCTGCTACTGGAAATCGAAAAGCGACTGGGTCTTGATCATCGTGACCTGATCGGGATAGGCCGCGAAGGTGTGGATGTGCAACTCCGTCCGTCGCGCCTCGAAGTCCACGTAGCAGAAAGGTTGTAGACTATCCACCTCGAGCTCGGGGAACTTGACGAAGACGCCGCGATTGCGGGCGAAACGCTCCAAGTCGGTATGGCTCTGCCGGTAGAGATTGGCGCTCATCTTCTCGACCTGGAAGTCGGTCATGTAGCTGACGCCCCGGCTCAGGGTGCACTTGTGCGTGCGAGGTCCACGGAACTGGAATCGCTCCACCAATCCCCGGTGCGGCAGCAACTGCCCTGGGGCGCTGACCACTTCGCTCAGACACCCATCCGCAGCGAAGACGCTGACAACATGCGTACAACCCGTTACCCAAATCAGGGCCTCGTACTTCTCCGTCTTGAGCTGTCGACTGGCGTAAATCTGAAACAGCTCCGGGTGCAACGGCCTCTGAAAAAGGCTGAACGTCAGTTGGTCGATGGCTATATTGGTTTGCGGCGATTCCATGAACAAAGACCCCGAAACATGCGGCCCACCATTTGAACGTATTATATCAAAGCCGCGAAGACCGTTCAAGAGCAATATCAGTACTGATAGGCCACCAGGAAGCCCTTATAGGACGATTGTAGCGCAAGCCCATTGAGGGAAAAGAGTAACAGTGAAGTAGAATTTTTCGCGACGGAATCGCAAAAGACCGACGCGGGCGCGCACCCGTCAGCGGGCGAAAAAAGATGCGTTAATGATCGTAGCAATGATATCGTAGAACGCGTGTGTTCCGGCGGTAATGCCAAAGCCCCGAATGGCAAAGAGGCCCGCAAAGTACACGCCGGCGAGCGTCCGAAAACCAAACTCGGTCCAGTTGAAGGGAAAGCTGCGGCCCAAGTGCCCATCGATATAAATGATATGGTGGTGCGCGCTGAACAGGGCGGCCGAGATCAGAACGGACAGAACGATCGCGTTGTTGTGGCTCACACCGATCACGTCCTGCAGTAGCACCATGAGCAGGCATATCAGGATCAATCGGAAAACCAACTCCTCATAGATGCCCGCTCCCACCCCGGTTACAACATTGGCCATGAGCGAGTGTGCGATGGGTCGGCTCGCCGCCAATCGCCCGTCGAACGGTACGGTCTGCGCAGGCCCCTCCCCCGGCTCTACGACGCGCGCCATGACAGTAAGATTGTTGCTGTCGGGTCGGGCCGGATCGTCCCGGCGCGGGACCGGGCTGTTGCAGAAGAGGCTCAAGACGATCAGCGGGACCGCCAGCAGCATGCACTCGAGAACCATCGGCGCGTAGTCGCCCAGACAGAAATACCAGGGTTTGCGCGAGGCCAGTTGCAGCCCCGTCAAGATGACGATGACAACCAGAGGGGGAGCCGCCCAGGCGAACCGGCTGCCGGCACCGAGATACTCAAGGAAGCGCTGAAGCCACACAAACGCCACGACGCGGACTTGTGACTGGTTCAGCAGGTCGGTGTTGATGAGGATCGTCCCGATCTCGTAGAAGACGATGAACGGCAGCAGGAAGACGATGGCGTAAATGGGCCGGCTGGTGCGCTCGAGATAGGAGTCAGGCGCGAAATTGAGCAACTGGCTCGTCATGTAGCCGTGCTTGGAGTTCTTCGGACCAGCCATTCGTGGATGTTGCCTTTCTCATCGTCTTGACTTCGCGCGGACCAAACGTCGCTACCGGCGGCGAAATTTCGGAGAGTGTACTTGAAGCAAAGTTGAATTACAATACCATCCGCTGTACGTTTCTTGGACCCGGCGACAACGTGACGGCGGTCCGGCCGCGAAGCCCGGGCCGGCAGACCCGAAGAACACCGTAGAGGAATGAGCCCGAATGATTCAGGAACAACTACGGCAGATCTACCGACTGCTTCTCGACTCCTTCGGCCCCCAGCATTGGTGGCCCGGCCAGACGCGTTTCGAGATCATGGTGGGCGCCATCTTGACGCAGAACACCAGTTGGAGCAATGTCGCCAAAGCGATCGCCAATCTCAACGCCGCCGGATGCCTGGAGCCGACCGCGCTGCACGCGCTCGACACGGGCGAACTCGAAACACTCATCCGCCCCGCCGGTTACTTCCGCCTGAAGGCCAAGCGGCTGCGCAATTTCACGCAGTGGCTCTTCGACGAGTACGAAGGCAATCTCGCACGACTGGACGAAATCGACACCCATCGCCTGCGCGAGGAGTTGCTGGGCATCTCCGGCATCGGCCCCGAGACGGCCGACTCGATCTTGCTGTATGCGCTGGATCGCCCCGTCTTCGTCGTCGATGCGTACACCGCCCGCGTCGCCGTGCGGCACGGCCTGATCGAGCCCGAGCTGACCTATGAGATGTTGCAGGACCTGTTCGCGTCCAACCTGGAAGCCGACGTTTCGCTCTTCAACGAATACCACGCCCTACTCGTCCACGTGGGCAAGGACTTCTGCAAACCCAAACCCCGCTGCTCTACCTGCCCACTCGAATCCTTGCCACGCACGGTCGAGTGCGCGGGTGCTACCTAACCAAGTCCCGTTTCATGGCGGCTTGCCAATCACCTAAGTAAGACCCCAGGCAATTCTCATGTGTTATTCTCATGCGTGAACCCAAGACAGAGACTCACGTCGAGAACCCCTTTCGCACCGTCCTCAACAACAACGAGAAGACAGAAATACTCGCTCGGACAGACACTGACGACCGCTTGACGCATTCCCGATCCGGCGTGCTGCAGGGACCGAATCCTGGGCGGCTCATCGTCATTCATCACCACTTCCCAGTCGGCGATCCAACATTTCCACCGCCCCGCTCCAAACCGCCGACTGCGGTCAGTACTCCTTGAACCCGCGCATCCATTTGGGCCACCTGTCGCCGACGACGTCGCCGGCGCGAGTCCAGGGACCTTCCGTGTTGAACTCAGGATGCCACTTCAGAGTCCACAACCCCTTCAGGCCGACCTTGCGGACGGACCAGTCCATGAAAAGTCCGTTGATGAACGGGCCGTGACGAGGAATGCAGAAG
>CAZGRF010000504.1:0-3121 GCA_964527825.1 uncultured Pirellulales bacterium | reverse complement strand
TATGTGAACGTGGATCCGACGGCGCTGCTGATGCCGTTCTTTGCGATCTTCTTCGGCATGTGCATCGCCGACGCCGGCTATGGACTCTTGATGATCGCTCTGCTGGCCTTGTTCATCAAGAAGATACAGGGTGACAAGAAGCTGCTGGTCATGCTGGCCATCTGTGGGGTCGCCACCGTGCTGGTCGGAGCGCTGACCGGCGGCTGGTTCGGCGACGCCATCCAGAAATTCATCCCGGGCCTCAAGCCGCTCAGAGACGGGATGATGTGGTTCGATCCGTTTGTGAACCCGTTGATGTTTTTTGGGATCGCCATCGGGCTGGGATACTTCCAGCTTATCGTGGGGCTGGTCATCGCGCTCGTGCACAATCTCAGATGCAAGGACTACATCGCCGCGATCTTCGACCAGCTTACCTGGATTGTCATGCTCAACTCGATCATCCTGTTCGGGGCGAGCAAGGCCGGTGTGGTGCCGGCCGGACTGGGCAAGGTATTCGGCATCCTGGCTATCATCCCGGCGGTCGGCATCTTCCTGTTCAGTCACCGCGAGGGCGGCATCGGCGCGCGGCTCGGGATGGGATTCTACAATGTCTTCAGCACCGTGTTCTACCTTGGTGACGTGTTGAGCTACCTGCGGCTGATGGCGCTGGGGATGGTGGGCGCCGGCTTGGCCATGGCGATCAACGTGATTGCCGAGATTGCCGGCAACATCCCAGTGATCGGTTTCGTTCTGACTATCCTGATCCTGGTCGGGGGCCACGTGTTCAACCTGCTCCTGGCCATGCTTAGTGCGTTCGTCCACACGTTGCGGCTGCAATACGTGGAGTTCTTCCCGAAATTCCTCGTCGGAGGCGGCCGGCAATTCGAGCCTCTGACGAAGGAGTACAAACACATTTACATGAGGACGAGTCGGTAGTTGTCTGGGATAAGAAAGGCAGGTTCACAATGGACTACGGAATGGCTTTGGCTTTGTTGGGTGCGGGATTGGCGGCGTTTCTGGCCGGTATCGGCTCGGCGTTCGGAATCAGCATTGCCGGCAGAGCTGCCACGGGCGTACTGAGCGAGAAGCCAGAGAGGTACGGCCAGATGTTTGTTATGGTCGTGCTGCCGGGGACCCAAGGGTTCTACGGCTTCCTGGGGGCCTTCATCGTCATGCTTCAGATGAATTTCTTTGGCGGTGGGCTTTCCGAGGCGGTCGGCGTCAAGCTGGGGCTCCAGATTCTGGCCGCGTGCCTGCCGGTCGGCATTGCGGGCTTGTTCAGCGCCGTGCAGCAGGGCAAGGTCTGTGCCGGCGGTATCCTCATGGCCGCCAAGCGACCGGAGATGGCCTTCAAAGCCGGTGTCGTCTACGCGGTCATGGTTGAGATCTACGCGATTCTCGGCCTGCTGGTGACGCTGTTCATTCTTTGGTTCGGCATCACGTGGCCGGCGGCGGCAGAGGCCGCGGCGGCCGCGGCGTAGCGTACCGCGCGGCAAGAAACGCGAACCCTCGATGACTGGACGGTGCAGATGGAAGCTGAACAGGTCATAGAAAAGATATTGTCCGACGCCAAGGCCGAGGCGGAGAAGATCGCACTGGAGGCACGCGAGAAGGCCGCGGCCGAGCGGGCGAAGCTCGACGAGCAGTTGGCCGAGTTCAAGAAACAGTCGGCGGCGCTGGCTGAGAAGGCCGCTGAGGACGAGAAGTCGCATATCCTGGCTGCGGCCCGGATGGAGGCGGCCAAGGAATACCTCGCCGAGAAGACCCGCATTCTGGATGAGGTCTTCAAGCGGGTCCGCGAGCGGCTGGGGCAGTTGCCCGACAATGAGTACCGCGATCTCATGGCCCGATTGATGCGGGAAGCGGTCGAAACCGGCGAGGAGGAGGTCATCGTCGGCCGAAACGAGACACGCATCGATCAGACCCTCGTTGATGCCGTCAACGGCAGGCTTGAGGGCGACCGCAAACGCGACCTGAGACTTGCGGATGAGAGAATCGACCTGACCGCGGGCTTCATTCTGCGACGCGGCAAGATCAAGGTCAATGTTTCAATCGGCGTCCTTCTGCAGCAGGCCCGGAACGACCTGGAGATCGAGCTGGCCCAGGGCTTGTTCTCCTGAGAACCTAACGTCAGTGTTGAGCGGCACGCGCGATGCCCAGAGCACGATCTGAAGAAACGATATTCGAGTTCCTGACCTATCCGCAAATCGGTGGGGATGATTGGGCCTACATGTTCCAGACCGCCCAGGTCCGGACTCTGGAGATGCAGTTGCTCCCGCGTGCGGTGCTGATGGATATGGCCAACGCGCCGGATTTCGCTTCGGCGGTCGCTTCGCTGGCGGCCGGCGAGTACGCGTTGCCTCAGGGGAGCGCCCGTTTCGATGACGTCGAGAGCATCTTGCGTGATAGGCGCGCGGCGGTACGCGGGTTCTTCGAAGACTGGATGCTGGACCCGGCGATTGTCGAGCTGTTCAAGAGCCGCGATGACTTCGCGAACCTCCGATTGGCGCTGCGACGCACCCTGACCGACAGGCCGTTCGGCGCCGACTACAGCACGGAAGGGAACGTACCGCCCGAGTTGATCGAGCAGGTGCTGGAGGAAGAGAACTACGATTTGTTCCCGTCCTACATGCGGCGCGCCACGGAGCAGGCGGTGTTGGCTTACTATCAGAACAAGGATATTCGCCAGATCGACTACGCGATCGATCAGGTCGAGGCCGACCACAGACTTGCGGAAGCCCGGCGGATCGAGAGTATCTTCCTGCTGAGCCTCTTTCGGGTCCAGATCGACCTGACGAACATTCGCACCATGTTGCGGCTGCGATTCGCCGACGCGCAGCACCGACATGGCCTGCTGGACGGTGGCTTCGTGGCGCTGGACCGATTCCGGCAGGCACTGGATCTCGGCAGCGAGTCTCTGGGTCAGTTGTTTGCCGCGACGCCGTACCATCGGACTCTCGATGTTGGGGTCAACTATCTTACGTCGAATGAGTCGTTCTTGAAGATCGAGCAGCAGTGCGATGAGTACCTGACGGGATTTCTTCGATCGACCGGCCAGATCACCGCCGGTCCGCAAGTGATCGTTGCCTACCTGCTGTTGAAGGAACACGAGATTCGCACGGTCAGGCTGATCCTGACCGCC
>CAZGRF010000503.1:0-3122 GCA_964527825.1 uncultured Pirellulales bacterium | reverse complement strand
CGCCGGCCCAGGACGATCTCGTGGAAGAAACCCTGCGTTACATCTTTGGCCTGCTCGTTGTCGTATCCCTTGCGACGAAGATAACAATAGACCGGCTTCCAGTACTGGTCCAGGAACTCATCAAGCACACCTTTGCGCTGTTCCGGAGTCAAGTCTCCAAGTGCATTCATCATTGACCACTGCGTGGCTTGAAAACTGCTCTGCGAGCCGCCGATCTCTGTCCTGTCCAAGCGTCTCATTCAATCTGCTCCCGTCCAGACAATCGATACCGGCACGGCCAGACCACTGCTGCCCGGACCCGCCTCTGCCAAGCTGGCATCGACGGGTATCTTGGCCAGCAGCGGCGTGTAGGTAAATCGCGGCGGTAGCCAGGGAAGAGCCGCAGGTTCCTCAATCGTGCGAAAGCCAGTGGCCCAGAGGGTGCCGGTGGCAGGGTCTTCGGTGATGCTCGTCAGGACCGGCATGCCTTCGATCATGACCGTTCGGACCGGCGAAAGGTCCTGAGTGGACAGGCCGTAGAGCATCCCACCGCTTGGGTCCGTGCGGTCCTGCTGACCGCGGGCCAAATAGAGCGTCTGGCCATCGTGCGAAACGTGCAGGGCAATCGGGTTGGCGATCTGGGCCGGGCTGTTGGGGTCCAGCAGGCTCACTTGCTTGAGCACCGTTCCATCGGGCGCGTACTTCCACAGCATGCAGCTTTCATTGAGCCGATGGACGTTCACGACGTAGAGGTTGCCGGCATTGTCTACCTCGATCTCGCGCAGATGGTCTGCCTCCAGATTGTCGTTCCAGGGCGGCAGATCATGGTAGAGCTTCACTATCCGGTACGGCGGGTTCTGTCCCGCCAGTAGCTCCAGCCGTGCGGCGGAGACATATACCGCCTCACCTGCCGGTTTGACTACTACCGGAACGACATAGGCATAGCCCTCACTATCGAAGGCGACATCGAGGATCGGCCGGCCGAAACAACTCGGTCCATCACCCTGTATTCCGATGTACACGGTCGCTGCACCGTAACTGACCTGCCCGGGTGGGATAACGCTGCTGATGGGTTCCTCCATCCGCAGCACGCCGTCTTCGGTGCTGATGACATACAGGTCATCAGCAACACCTCGGATGATCTGAGTGCTGCTCTCTGCTGGCAAGCCCGGCATGGTCACATCGGTCATATAGGCCCCGTCGCGATCAAACAGGCAGAGACTGTCCGCACTCATGCCCTTGTACAGGACCATCAACCCGCTTGGCCAGGAACTGCTGCTCGCTGCGCTCAGGCTCGGCCTGGACCAGGCGGCGGCATAGCCACTTGCAGCGACCGCGCTATCGATCAGGGGCAGCGGCACTCGGCATAGACTGCCGCAGTTGACACGAGACAAATCGCTCAGGGCCCAGATGAGGGAGTAGATATCATAGGTATCGACATAGCCGTCGCTGCTGAAAGCACCATCGAGGCAGTATCGGCTATCCTCGCTGCACTCATCCAACTCGGCGGTGCTGCCGCAGGCTGCCATCAACAATAGCAGATCGTCCGAATCAACAGTCTTGGTGAAGTTCAGGTCCAGACAGTAGCCACTGCAATGGACTTCCACGGCCCAACCATCGATCAGTACCGAACCGCCGGCGTCCGTCGACGCCAGGCCGATGTCTGCCTGGGTCGCCATATAAGGCCGGCCGCCTGCGATCTCCAATTGCACCCACGTTCCGTCGCTCAAGTCCAACCCTTCGACAAATGCCCACTGCTCGAACACACCGAAGCGTCCGCTGCCGAACGAGCCCGGCCGGCCCGCCGGCGGAGCATACACTCGGCCGATTTCGGCATGATGCCTGGGCCGCAAGGGATCGCCGCGCTCCAACAGCTCCGGCACATCGGACAGATACACCACGATCTCGGTCGCGTCCGGCGTCTCAAAGAGATACTCGAATCGCACCAGCACCCGCTCGGCCGCGCATCGGCCGAACCGGGCCTTGGCCTCCGCCGGTGTCTGGTCAAGCGGTCGCATCCGGATCATGCCCTCAGGATCCGGGATGACGTCGATCACCCGCTCGACGAACGTCGTCTCCGGCGTATTGTTCGTCGTGACCCGATAGTCGTACTCCTGCGGGTCCTCGGCATCGACCTCGCCAAGCGAGAAGCCCAGCACCGGCCTTTCCGGCCGCTCCTGAAAAACCGCCTGGAGAGTATAGTCCCCGTCGACCAGAACCGTGGTGCTTGCCGCGTTCGGGTCCTCGACCTTGCCGTTGTTCACCGCCGTGCCGGTCCAGGTCACAAACACATGCTCAGCATCTGCCGAGGCTGTCTGGAGTGTAAGGGTTGTACCATCTTCGATCGCAAATTGCCCCTCGCCGGGCGTAAGGACGGTACCCCCGTCGGTTGCGGTTATCGTCAGAATGCGCGCGGTAGAGCCGGCGGCACCACAGGTCGCGAGTAGGCTCAGACCAGCGTAAGAGGAAAAGCCTCTCAGCATGATATGCCAAGTCCCGTCGGCCGGGTTTGTGACGGTGATCTTCTCATCGTTGCCGTCCATCCACGAGCGGTAGTCGAACGCGTCGATTGTGGGCGGAACGCCCTTGCGAACGTAGAGGTCGCAATCACCTGTGCCGCCGAAAGTCCTGAACTCCAGCTTGTCTTGGCCGACAGGAACCGTGAATGTATAGAAGGTCTCGCTGCCTGCCGCTCCGGATAGGCCCGTCAACGGTACTCTATTGGTCAGCGGCTCGGCTGCCCCACAGGTCGCGGAGAGAACCGTAAGAAAGATAACGATGCCCGCATGACGTGCTCTGCTCGGACTCACCATGTCAAGCTCCCCAGCCAATCCATACCCTGCCTTCCGGTGGCGTCGAATCCTGTACTCGCGATCTCAGCTTGTCAAGCGACTGCCATTATAGCCGGCCGGTCGATGCCAGATCAACTCCAAAACCCGGGTGAAACTCAGAGACCGCCGGGTGGCCAGCGTTGGCTCCGACTGCACCTCGACTGCGGCGGCGTCCACTTCAGTCCAGCAAATGGGGCATAGGACGGCCTTGACGCTCGGCTGGAACCAGGCTTTGAATCGCCTGCCACAAACGGGACACTCGATCGATCCCTTGACGATCATGCTGCACCTCCAGTTCTGCTTCAGTTAACG
>CAZGRF010000502.1:0-3126 GCA_964527825.1 uncultured Pirellulales bacterium | reverse complement strand
CTCGATGTGCGGCCAGCACTGGTGCAGCGTCCGAATCAACAAGGAAGTGCGCGAGGAGATCCGACAACACAGTAACTCTTCTCGCTGAGAGACCTCCGGCTTCGGTCGATACTATGTTCTCATCGAATCCAGTTCGATGAAGGCAATCGGCACGAAGATGAAAACCGGCAGCCATGCCCAGAGTTCCGGCATGACCCTGTCGGCAAACGTGACTTCGGTCGCCAGCATCTTGCAGACGAAGGTGGTGACGAAGCATGCCGCCGTCAGGACAAAACTCACCAGGATAGCGGACTTCATAGTCTTGGGATCGCGGCAAATCAGTACGGGCAGACTTACCATGAGCATCGTCAAGTTGATGATGGGATCGGTAATCCGAAAGTGCTTCTGGCTAAGCAATTGAGCGACGTCTTTGATCCCCGTCTTCTGCGCCGCCAGAGCCGATAGCTGCCGTGAGCTTAGCAAGGCCTTGAATCCGGCCTTCTGCCGAACGGGAATGTCCCTGGGAAGCAAGTCAGAAGCACGATACGAAGCGACGGATCGAGGCTCCTCTCTGGAGTCTGTCGCAGCGAACTGCCCGTTGACCAGGTCCCAGGTGCCGGTCTGCGCGTTGTACACCGCTGCATCCGCCGAGATACGTCCGGTCACCTCCCAGATCCCGGGTCTGTCGGGCACACGCTCCCGCGTGATGATTGTGGGCTGATGAAAAGTCGAGGTTCCGACGTCGAATCTGCGCGAGCAGATGAGCGAGCCGTTGCCGTCGGTGATGAACCACGCCGCATAGGACTCCTGTCCCGGGATGGCATCATGGTTGCGGACGAGCTTGTCGCTGATCGACGGGATCAGCAACTCCTGGTCGGCGACCGAAAGGCCCGTGAAGAGAACCGCAAGCGCCAGGATGGGGCCAACGATCCTCTTGGCGCTGACGCCGGAGGCAATGATGGCCACCAGCTCGTTGGATCGCACCATCTTTCCCAGCGAGAAGGCCGCAGCCACGACCGTGATGACGCCTGTCACATCTCGGAAATACACCGTCGTATTCAGCGCGTAGAATGTCAAGATGTTCCGGACGACCACCCACGTTCCGAGGTCAGCATGCTCGGCGAATTCATCCAACTGCACAAACAGGTCGATGATGATTCGCAGGCCGATCAGCACGCAAAAGGCGATCGCGTAGCCGGTCAAGAAGTTCTTCGCGATGTAACGATCCAGTATCTTCATCGTCCTGCGCCTCGTACCTCTCCGGCAGTCCTCGTTCAGGTCCGCAGCAGTTTGGCATAGAGCAAGGCCGCCAGCACGGTCATTCCGGCAAGTCCCGCCCACATGACCAGGATTCCAGACAGCCCCTCCAAGCCTGCATTCTGGGTGATATTCTTGCCGCTGATGATGGCCACGACCAACACGGCAGCAGGCACGCAACTGGCTCCGAAAGCGCTTAGCAGGTGCCCGCCTCTTAGGATGATGCCCAGGCCGATGCCGATCATAATCATCGGAATGCAGCCGATTCCAAACACGAGGCGTGAGTTCGCTTCCGCCCTGACATCCACCAAGGCGCCGTCTATTCTGGTCTGAAGAGCTTCCTGGAGACCCGCCAGCATGCGACTTGGCGGCCCATGAAGAACCGATGACGTATGCGTGGGGGCGACGACCTTCAGTATGCTGCCGTGTCCGAGGGACCGCCGGACCGGTTCGGGCGGCGTCAAACCGCGGACGACGTAACGCACGATCAATTGGTCAGTCGCTTCCACCCTGGGATTGTACAGATCCAGGGTCAGGCTGGGATTCGTCATCTCCTCGCCCATGTGGATGGCAGCCTTCTCACAGCGCAGCCGGCGAAGGCGCTGGCCTGAACGGCTGTCGTGCTCCTCCACGATAACGGGACCTGTGAGGGCAATTGTCTTCTCCCCTCCCAACGCAACCGAGGCTGCCGAGAAGCGGATGGAACGAGGCTCTCCGTAAAGCTCATAGAAGCCACCCGGTAAACCAGAGAGCTTTCCCTTGATATCCTGCGCCAGCAGCTCTGTGGCGAGCTGTGCGTACGCGCGCAGGGCCAGCTTGGCGACCGGGTCGAACTGCATCGGATCGGCACGAATCCGCTTCATTTCGTTGACCCGTTTGAACTTGATGCTGTCGCGCAACAGAGAGCCAAATTCAAAACGCAGCGACGCCGTCCCTACTCTCCACCACAGATCGCCGGCGCCTCCCATCTGTTGCACGCCAAAGGCATCCAACTGCACTTCATTGAACTTGTCGTGCGGATCGAAACGGACTCTTGCCCCATCGGCCGTGCGAATCTTCTTGATCACACCCTGGCTGGCTTCGACGACCACGATGCCCGAGAGTGTGTCGTTCTTCTCGTCGACGTAATCCGCGTAAACCAGGAAACGCCCATCGGGGGGAAGCGAGTAATAGCCACGTCGCTGAATATTGCGGAAGAGAATATGCTTGGCATCGGCCTTGAACGACTTCTCGGCCAGATGTACGAAATAGGGCATGACGTGGAAGCTCAGGAGCAAGTTGGCGGTGGCCACGAGAATCGCCAGAACCAGGCCGGGATAAACCAACGTGGTGAGGCTTATCCCGCTGGCGCGGCAGGCGTTGAGCTCATTGTCACTGGCAAAACGGCCGTAAGCCAGAGCCGAGGCAAACAACGCCGCCATCGGCAGAACAAAGGTCAGGGTTACCGGCATGAAATAGAGCAGGATGTGGAGCACCTGCCGAGGCCCGACACCGTACTCCTGCACCGGCTGCAGAACCCCGCCCAGGCTCACGATCAGCGTCAGCCCGATCGTTGCCAGCAGGAAGATCCTCAGAAGCTCGCGAAATATGTACCTTTGCAGCGTAAAGACCATAATCAGACTTGCTCGTCCAGAGGCCTTCTTGCGGTCATGGTCTCGTAATAGTATTCGAAAGACGGCGCTTTGTAACAGGGTTTTGCAGCAGGCAACCGAGGATTCCGCGGGCTCCAGCGCTGACGCCACAGAGAAATGAAACGCATGCACCGACGAACACCTCTGGAGGATTCCATCCTGCAGGCCCGGCTCGCTCAGATTCAGTCTCCGGCTTCTCTGGCCGGCGTGACCTCAAGCGGATCAATGTCCTTGATTCTGTCAGCGTAAAGCTCGTATG
>CAZGRF010000501.1:0-3133 GCA_964527825.1 uncultured Pirellulales bacterium | reverse complement strand
CGGGCCACGACCGCCGCATGGCTGGTCATGCCGCCGAACGCGGTCAGAACACCCTGGGCCGCGTCCATGCCGCCGATGTCCTCCGGGCTCGTCTCTTTCCGCACCAGGATGACCTTCTTGCCCTTCTCTTTCCAGGCCTCGGCAACGTCGGCCGTGAAGACGATCTGGCCGACCGCGGCGCCCGGCGAAGCCGGCAGGCCACTGGCGATCACGTCGCGCTTGGCCTTCGGGTCGAACTGCGGGTGCAGCAACTGGTCCAACTGATCCGGCGTGACACGCGTCACGGCCTCCTTCTTGGGAATCAGGCGCTCGTTGACCATGTCCACCGCGATCTTGACCGCCGCCGGGGCCGTGCGCTTGCCCGTACGCGTTTGCAGGATATAGAGCTTCTTCTCCTGGATGGTGAACTCCATATCCTGCATGTCCTTGTAGTGCTTCTCCAAACGGGTCATGAGCCTCGTCAGGTCCTTGTAGGCCTTGGGCATGATCTTATTGAGCTTGCTCAGTTCAATGGGCGTGCGGATGCCAGCCACGACGTCCTCGCCCTGCGCGTTCATCAGGAATTCGCCGTAGAACTCCTTCTGGCCCGTGCTGGGGTTGCGGGTGAAGCACACGCCCGTGCCGCAGTCTTCGCCCATATTGCCGAAGACCATCGCCTGCACGTTGACCGCGGTACCCAGCAGGCCCTTGATCTCATTCAGCTCGCGGTAGCGAATGGCCCGGGGGCTGTTCCACGAGCCGAACACCGCGTTGATCGCGTGCGTCAGTTGCACCTTGCCGTCCTGCGGGAACATCTCGCCGACGTGCTTCTTGTAGACCTTCTTGTACTCCTCGACCACGGCGTGGAGCTGCTCGGCCTTGAGGTTGCTGTCGAGCTTGACGCCGGCCTTCTTCTTGGCCACGTCGATCTTCTCCTCGAAGTATTCATGGTGGCAGCCCATGACCACGTCGCCGAACATGTCGATGAACCGGCGATAGATGTCGTAGGCGAAGCGGGCGTTGCCGGTCTTCTTGATGATGCCTTCGATCACGTCGTCGTTGAGACCCAGGTTCAGGACGGTGTCCATCATGCCCGGCATGGACGCGGCGGCCCCGCTGCGGACGCTGACCAGCAGCGGACGCTTCGGGTCACCCAGCTTCATCCCCATCGCCCTTTCCAGCTTGGCCACGTTCAGGTCCACTTCCTTGGCCAGACCGGTCGGCCACTTGCCTCCCGACTTGTAGTATTCGCCGCAGACCTTGGTGGCGATAGTGAAGCCCGGCGGCACCGGCACGCCCAAATTGGTCATCTCGGCGAGGTTGGCCCCTTTGCCACCCAACAGCTCCTTCATCTTGGCATTGCCTTCAGCCTTCCCGTTGCCGAAGAAGTACACCCGTTTCTCAGCCATTCTTTCGTTCTCCTTTTTGCTCATGTTCCGGAATTCGAGAGCATTATCAATTCAAGTTCACATCTGTGAATCTTACTGTTACCTCCACCAACCTTCTTCACGCTGGGGAGATAAAGGGCTTGAGTATATAGAGCCGTCCCAACCATGTCAACGACAAAAGCGCCGTTTTCGGAGCAGCAGCCGCATTCGGAGGCGGGTTTTACCAGCGACACGGCGAATGCGCGTGACCAGCGGCGGAAGCAGCGCGCTCGCGTAAGGTGCCAAGAGATATCCACTATTCGACGGGCTGGCGGCCGTCGCGTTCTGGGTAGGAGGAATTGACGTGGTCTAGCGAGGATTTCTCAGTCTTTCTGGGATTTTATGCTTGGCCTTTCCCGACTCACATGCTGATAATACAGCTATAAGAGACGCTCGCGGTGTTGAATATTTGCGCCAAGGACTGCAATCGTGGCATGGGCTTCATTTGCAGAGACTAATCGAGCGCGCCGCGGGACGAATTGGTAGGCAGGGGAAGATATCGAAATTCCTATGCAGGCCTTGAGTTTCGCGGACTGCCTATTCACATGTGTTTCTGGAGAGATGCTTGCGAGAAGCAGCGTTACGAGGCTGACCCGTAAACCGACGGTGTAGTACGAGGCTGGTTGTTGCTTTCTTCAGATACATAGACTTTCATGGAATTCTGGAGGGACGGACGATGCGAACGCGTATTGCGATTGTCCTTGCGTGCTTGCTTGTATACCGCCAAGATGCCGCCGGCCAGCAGGCCCAAACGCCTGCACTGAGTTTTCTTCCATCGGCATCTTACCGGACATCTTCTGAAGCGCAAACCCCAATGGGCTCAGTGTTTAGCGATTCCCTCGGGGAATTCTCGGACCCTATCACTGGCGGTCAGTACACCGCTTGTGGAGGGCTCAGTACATTCATAGAGTTCGAGGCTTGTCCCGACCACTCTTCGGTGCGCGCGGGGGGCGACGTCGCGGCGGAGGACGGTTGGGGCTGGGCTACTGCCGACTGCTGGATCAAGTTCTCCTTCGAACCTCTTTTCGACACCATCACGTTTGACTTAGACGGTTCCACGCAGGGCTCGGCGGGCGGCATGCAGTTCTCTCTAGCCGATACGACGGCTCAGACGACGCTGTTGGACTGGAGCGGCACCGCGATAGACGAAACCTATACGTGGTCGTTTGATCTGAGTCATGTGTACGAGATGTGTTTGGGTGCCGAAGCTGAGGTATCCGGCGGCACCGCCTCGGTCGACAGCTATCTCGAAGCGCAATACTTCGGCGTACCAAGCGAGCCAGCCCATCAGCCAGGAATCTACGCGTTGTGTATCGGTGTTAGGGATAGCCAAGTCAGAATCCCCGAACCACAGTGGCCAATCGAACTTCCTGACATAGTCACGTTGAGGGGGGACCTCATGGCGGAGACTCTGTACCAGCGGTTTTCGTCTCTCGAGGGTTTTGTGGACGGGAGGCTGATAACGGGAGACGCCGATGCCACCGGGATATCGGATAGTCAAGTGAAGGAAGCCATCGAACAATTGAAGACAGAAATGCAACCTGGCGACACGTTCTTGTTCTATTCCTCTTCGCACGGAAGCGGAAGTCTTGTTGACGAGTATCCGTATGACTACGAGACAACCGCTACACCTCAGGACGAGTGCCTGCTACTAGGAAAGCCGTTAGTAGGCGGCCTGAACCTCGGATATTCAGATGAGGACTTGTTGACCGATGATGAACTCAAGA
>CAZGRF010000500.1:0-3135 GCA_964527825.1 uncultured Pirellulales bacterium | reverse complement strand
GACCTCGTGAGACACTGCGTCGCGGCCTGCACGCCAGGTCAGGACCACGTCGGTGCTCACTCCTTCAGCTCCCGATTCCGGACGGGGTTTGCGCGCCCATGTCGGGATGTACAGGAATCGGACCTCGCTCAGCCCATGAACGCCGAGAGTGCCCCAACTGCTGTTGACCACCAGTCGGACGTACCGCGCCACCCTGCCCTTAAAGTCTATCGTCGTGTTGGTCGTGTAATCGGGGGCTGACGATCCTTGCAGGAACGTGAATTCGCCTAACGCTATCCATTTTTCTCCGTCCGTCGAGTACTCGACCGTGACCTCCTTGAGCCCCAAGCCAAACGTGGACTCGAGATCACCATTGTAGTTCCAGACATGCAGCTCGAGCAGCTTGTAGGCCTTGTCGAACTCATACTTGATCCAGACCGGTTCTTCCGCCCCGATTTCGCTCTGCCACATGTCCATGGCCGCGGTGGAGTGTTCGTCCTGCTCATTGAGTCCGGAACGATTGACCGTGTTCTCTGGTCCGTGGCCCGCCTCGGAGTTCGATGCGGTCGCCACGATCAGGTTCCCGGCGATCGGATAACCTTTCGGTTCGATCTCGAACTGCCAGACGATTCCTTTCGTTGTCGTGTTGTCGGCGGTGATTTCATCCACACGCCAGTAGTACGTCTCGCCGAACTCAAGCAGACCCAGGGGATCATACGTGTTGGCGTCCTGACCTTCGCCAACGAGCACGCCCGGTGGATTGGCTCGGGTGGCGTCGTTTACGTCGCCCAAGTCGGTTCCGAGGTAAACGTCGTGCGTCTGTGCATCCGCTCCCGGCTTCCAGTTGAGAATCACCTGCTTGGCAACATCCGACAGGCCGTCCGCCGGGCTTGGCTGCGTGGCGATTCGCCTTATGCCAAGCTTGACCACCGTCGGATTGGTCCCGCTGACCGTTAGGACCGCGCCGGGTTCGTCGGTCGTGATCAGCCCGGCGTCGATCACGTCTGCGATGGAGGTCTCCTCACCGACTACGTTGGCAGTGGGAGGATCACCGGCGAGCAGCAACTGACCGTTGCCGCTGATGACGATCCTGTTGACGGCGGGATCGGCCGAAGCGAAATCGAATCGGGGCGTAACGATTTCGGCGTCGTCGCGGTGCGTGCCCTCCACCAACTCGAGGATGCCGTCGTCACGGATTTCGATCAGGGCGTTGGCCGCGGCGCCCATGTATATCTGACGGCCGCCGGAGCCTCCCGTCGCCACGGCGGGATCGAATCGCACGTAGCCGTCGTCGTCGATTCTCAGCGTCCCGGTGGCGCCGGCGATGCTGTCCCCGTTGTTGGCGAGACGGAATCGAGGTGGGATGACAAGGCTGGGACCGCCGCCGGTTCTCTGTCCCATTACGTGGAGGATGCCGCCGTTGCGCAGGTTGCAGTCATTGTGACTGAACTCGATGTAAGCGCCGTCGTCGATGGTCAGGGTGTTTTGGTTTCCGACCCCCAGAACGAACCACCATCCCGCCTTCGGGCCGCCGTTTCTGCCGTCCCATTCTGAGGTCAGAATGGGCTGATTGGTCGCAACATAGTTGGCCCAAGAGGACGTGCACCCGATCCGGACAATATCGTCGGACGACGGGAGTGTCGGCGTATCGAAGCCGTTGTCCCAGTTTCTCGGGTCCGCCGCATCGCGGCTGACTGCACCGGTCCAGAAGTGATCGAGAGCAAGCGCCGCGCCGCTCATACCCAGGACAACGATAGCTACTGCAAGCAGAACGCCTTGCCTCTTGGGATGTCTCTCGCGCATTTCTCTTGTCCTCCAAACGCGGCAGGTGAGATGTGTGTCTGCCTGACCTGGTCATGCCATGCGTAGCCGGACTCGGGATCGAGGCGCACGCACGCTTGCTCGCCGTCAGAGCATTGGCCGGACCTCGTATGCCTCGCACCGTTCACCATCCTCGGTAGCGCCGGCGACACGCTGCAACGCCCTATAATATACCAGAGAACCAAGCTGCCGGTCAACAGGAACCTCGCTTCGGACAAAGGCTCGCGACACAGCCTGCGCACGAAAAAGGGGCCCGCGTAGCGCGGGCCCCGATAGGTTTCGTGGCTGTGGCTCTCAGGCCGACGGAGTCGAGCGAGGCATCAACCCGTGAAATACAGGTAGGCCGCCAGGATCGCAGCGAGAACGGCGGCAGAGGCGAGCACGTCCCACTTGTTCCAGGTCGCGCGCGAGGCCTTGCGGTCCGCCTCAGTAAGCGTCCCGTAGGTCAGGCCGGCAATCTTCTCGTAGGCCGGCTCATTCGTCGCATGGCTGACGATGACCATCACTGCAATGCAGACCAGGAAGATCAGAAGGCTGTAGTACTGGAAGTACATGTTGTTGATAATCCAGAAGAAGGAGCCTTCCGCGTAGGCGAAGTCATCGAACAGCTTGACGGGGGTATCCACGGCCAATCTGAACAGGCCCAGGGCAAAACCGACGATCAGCGCCCACAGGCAGCCTTTGGCGTTCAGACGCTTGCTGAAGACCCCCAGGAAGAAGACTACGAATATCGGCGGCGCTAAGTAGGATTGGACCCCCTGCAGATAATCGTACAAACCCTTGCCGCCCTGGATCACGGGTATCCAGGCCAATCCGATCAGCACCATGACCGTCGTGGCGATTCGGCCCACCCAGACCCTCTGTCTCTCCGGAGTATTGGGGCGCAACTTCGCATAGAAGTCGATAGTGAACAATGCCGCGGACGCGTTGAAGGCGCCTGCGAGCGAGCTCATCAGCGCCGCCAGCAGACCCGCGACCACGACTCCTCGTACACCGATCGGCAACACCTGAGCGACCAGCAAGGGAAACGCTTGCTGAGACTCGTCACGCATGACGTTGCCGCTGGCGTCGAGCATCGTTTGCTGCAAGACGGTATTCTCGCCGCTCTTGGCCAACGCGAAGGCAATCATACCCGGGATGATGAAGATGAAAACCGGCAGCAGCTTCAAGGCGGCCGAGCAGATTGAGCCCCGACGGGCGACCTGTTCGTTCTGAGCGCCGAGGACACGCTGAACGATGTACTGATCGGTACACCAATACCACAGACCAATGATCGGTGCGCAGAAGAGCATGCCGATCCACGGATAGTTGTCATTGAAGTACCAGGCCAATCTG
>CAZGRF010000499.1:0-3141 GCA_964527825.1 uncultured Pirellulales bacterium | reverse complement strand
GTGCCGCTGGCGGTGCTGGGGATGGCCTATCTGCTCGGCCACACCAAACCGGCCGTGACATGGGAGCAGATCATGGACTTCCTGCATGTTCACAATCGCGAGCGCTATACCATGCTGCTACACCTCTGTTTGGCACTGACTTTCGTGGTCGCCGCCGCCCGCATTCTGGGCCACAAGAAGAAGGATTGGGATCATCGTGTGCCAAGAAGATCACATGGAACCCAAAGAAGCTAGGAGGTATTCAAAATGAAGAGAATACTGTTCACCTTGTTGGCCGCCTTACCATTGTCGGCAACAGCGTGCGCCGTCGGTGCAGAGACTGACGACCGCATGGCCATGACGATCATCTTGGACACAAGCTGGTCGTGCGGCAATGACCTGCCCGAGTTTCGGACGCTCACACGACAGGGCTTTGGTGGGCTGGATTCGGGGGATTGTGTCGAGATCCTCACGGCCCACCCCGGCCGGTCGCGCCTGCGCCTGGCGCAGACCACCTACCAGAACACGGCCAGCCAAATCAGTATCGTCAATCGCGTTCTGACGGGCATCCACGAGGGCTTCCTCTCCGATGCCAAGGTCAGCGGCGCCCTGGCGACGGCGCTTGACCGGCTCAAGAGCATCCGCGCGAAGCAGGATTGTCAGAAAGCCGTGGTCGTCATTCTCAGCGACGGGCATCTGGCCAACACGGACGTCGAGGACGTTTTGAAGCTCGCGGCCGAGTTTCGCCAGCGCGGTTGGCCCCTGTATATTACCGGTGACCGGAACGCCAACCGCAACCTTTTGATGGCCGGTAATCGCGGCCATATCGACTTTGTCCCTATCGGTGATGCCAACCCGGCCCTGTGGCTGCGAGAGGCCCGCGCGTCGCTGCGGGCCCAGATCGGCGACAAATCGACGGCGTCTGCGACCCAAGCCGGGGCGCCGGCCCCCTCAACTCAGGACGGAACTTCCCAGTACACACCTTCGGGGCCATCCGATTCCACGCTGGAGCGATCCGACCTTGGCTTGGCCTCTGGCCGGGGAGCCCCACGCCAGGACATTCGTACCCGGACCGAGGTGGAAGTGACTATCTCTGACGGTTCCACACGCGCATCTGCAGACCAAGCCGACTCCTCGCCACCGAAGAGGATATCCGTAAGCTCGGCCGCTGCTCAGGAACCGAACGAGAGTTCGGAGGAGGCTGTCAAAACCGAGAGAGTTGCCAAGCAGGGCGCCCCCTCCGGGCCCAAACGACCTGTGGGCGCCCGCGTCAAACACTGGCTCGGCCGGTTCTGGCCCTGGCTACTCGCCGGTGCCGGTGCCCTGCTGCTCACCGCCATTGGCTACTGGCTCGCCCGCGACGGCAAAAAGGCCAGAGAGATCAGGACGATAGTGCAAGGCTATCTCCGAACGAAGATATCCGCTACCGATCGTATGGTCGTGGTCACCGTCAACGGCCAGACTCGCCACTTGGGCCGACTCAGTCGGCTGCGGCCGTTCTACATCGGCAGTGGGGCCAAGAACGCACTTCGCATTGCCCAAAAAGGCATCAGTGCCCGCCACCTGTGCCTTTATCAGAAGGCGGGCAGACTGATGCTGCGGAACCTCAGCGGCAAACCCATCGCCATTGAAGGTCGGCCCATCGAACCCAAGGCCAAGAGATCCCTCACTCTTCCCGTTGTGATCGAGCTGGCCCAGAACGTCAAACTGCGCGTCGCGCTGGCACAACCCAAACCCACTGGCGCCGAAAGGAGCGAAGAACATGGGCAAACCCACGAAATACCAGAAGCGACCCCAGCGGTTTCGCGTTGAGGTGATCGCTGGTTCAACGCTGAAGGCCGCGGCCGCTTTGTATGATCTGTTGGCCCAACGAGGTCCCAATACCCCCGTATCCGTGAGGCGAGTCCTCTTTGACTACGAGAAGTTGTCGCCTGCTGACTTGGTAAACGCAGCCGCAGGCCGCCACCTGGCACCGGGGGATACGCACGTGGCTGCTGACAAACCTCAAAGCCGCGTTTCTGTGCAGCAGGCGATAGAGGCGGGCTGGATGCCTTCGGCGGACGATGTAAGCCGCCAGGCGCAAGCGCCCGACAACGACGGCGCCGGCGGCATCCCACGTGAGGGATACGAGCGTGCCCTGCTGAACGCTGAACATTCCCGCAAGGCCGTCTGCCAGTATCTTCAACAGGCCATCGAATACGAAATCAGATGGCTGTCGGCCACCGATGGGGACGGGATCAGCCAGCAGAACTTCCGCGTGCCGGTTCACATTGTCGTCACGACCGTGGGGGGCATGGGCAACGGCTCGCTGGTCTGGTTTGTCACCGAGGGCATTGTCTCTTGTGCCGAGGCCAGCCGCGTCGAGGCCAAGATAGTCCCCGAACTGCTGAGCATCGGCAACCTTTCCCTTCAGGACGATGATCAGGCGCGTCTCAACGAGTTCCTCTGCTTCAAGTTCATCCAGGCCCTCGCGACTGGTACCTATCTGGACGCCGTGACGCGGCGCATTGTGCCGGTTCCCTTCGACCATGTACGCGTCTTTTCGAACCGCAACCGGGGCGGCAGAATCGGAAGCCTCAAGGCACTCGTGCATCATCAGGCCCAGTTCCAGCGCTTCTATTGGGACACCTCGGCCGGCGCCGATATGCAGGAACGCGAGCCGGATATCGGCCATTGGGGCTACGGAGAATTCGAAGAGCCTCGCTGCGTCTACACCGGCTCGACGGCCAGCATCCACTGGAACAAGGGCCGGCTGCTGGACGCACTGGCGTACCGGGCGGCGGCATCGCTGGCCCAGGAGTTCCTGACAGACGCCGACCCCGAACCAGCCATCAGGGAAGCCGCCGCCCTGGCCGCTGCCAACCATCTGATCGAGTCGGACGACGAGAACCAGTTGACCACGACTGTCAGCCACCCCCAGACACTGGCCGGTCAGTCCGTCTATGCGGCGGCCGAGCAGAGTCTGATCGAACCGCTCGCCGGGACCCGGGGAATCGAAAGAGGCCGTCAGTTGGCAGAGAGGACCCCTCTGGTCCGCGATGAGGTCCGATCGGTCTATTATCCCCAGATGCGTGACAAGGCGCAGGAAATGGTCGAACAGGTTGTCGATGCCCTCAGCCGACGCCTGGACCAGATCCTGCGCCAGCCCCAGGGGCTGGCACG
>CAZGRF010000498.1:0-3156 GCA_964527825.1 uncultured Pirellulales bacterium | reverse complement strand
TTCGATCTCCGTATGAAGCCGAGCCTTAGGGGGGAGAGCTCCGGTGAAACAGTCCGGCCGGACGCGCCAGCCCTTGATGCGCCTGCGGCGGAGGTTGGCGTTTTGGGTTCCGGGCTGCGTCCGCCAGGGTCCCGCATGGCTGTCGCTGCTGGTCCCCGCGTAGAACAGTGCAGGGACACACGCCGACAGTTCTCCTGCTATAGATGAGATATTTCCTTCGTTCACCATGCCTCTGCCTCCAATCAGAGGCTCTCCTCCATGAACACACAGTCCTGCGGCCGGTTCGCCACACGCGATAAGAAATGGCCTCCTCCATACGTGAGGACCATGTGAGCGTTTCGCCCTTTATTACTTGCTCGCCTGGAAAATGTCAAGAAAAAACTGTGGGGAAAAGCGTAGAATTTGCGTATTCTAGGAAACGTTCCTCGGTGACATGCAACGGCGGAAACGCGCCACATTCTCTAATATGCCATGAGGGCGCGAGATATGAAGGTTCTCGGTCGGCTTGCCCGGCGCCTCCGCCACTCTCTCAACGGACCATAGCTTGTCCGGCATCGGGGACGAGAACTTGCCCTGTGATCGTCCGTGCCTTTTCGGAACAAAGGAAAACCACGGCGTCGGCGACGTCCTGCCCCCTGATCTCCCGCTTCAAAGCCGTCTTGTTGACATAGTACGGGATCACCTCATCCGGCTCGATCCCGTACTTGCGCGCGCAGACTCTGATATAGTCGGGGTTCCAGATCTTAGAGCCTTCGAAGACGTTTCCCGGCGCGACGCTGTTGACGCGAATGCCGTGCTCGCCAAGCTCCAAGGCCCAGCCGCGTGCCATGTGCAGTTCGCCCGCCTTCGTGGCGTTGTAGGCGGTGTTGTTCTTGCTGGCGTCCAAGCCGGACTTGGAGCTAAGGTTGATGATGTTGCCGCCCATGCCTTGCTCGATCAGAATCTTGGCTGCCTCGCGCGCCATGAGGAAGTAACCCGTCAGATTCACCTCCAGCGCCACGCGCCACTTGTCTGCCGGCATGTCCACCAGCGGGTAGGGTGGGGCAACGCCGGCCGCGTTGACAAGGACGTCCAAGCCGCCCCAGTGGGCCAGGACCGCCTCAAATGCCTTCCTTACGCTGCTCTCGCTCGTAACGTTGCATGGCACGACCATTGTCTGACTCTCCGGCCGCTCTGTCGCGATCTTGTCAGCGGTCTCTATCGCCGCATCCTCGTCGATATCTGCCAGCGCGACCGTCGCGCCGGCGCTCGCCAGACCGATCGCGATACTCCTGCCAAGACCGCTTCCGGCACCCGTGACCACCGCAATGTGGTTGCGCAGCTCGCCCGATGTGTCGGCACCGGCGAGCTTCTTGCGAAACGCCTCTGATTCCCAGTTGCTGATGAAGTCCTCTTGTCGCTTATTCAAAGTGCAAATCCCGCCCATCCGATGTGCACTACTCCGGATGAAAATCGAGTACAGCACAATGTCCCGCACAGTCGGGGCGAGCCTTTCCGGTCCCGCAATAAGGAGGCCTATGCCCTTCACAAGAAATGCGGCAGCAGGTTTTCTTCCCTTCTCGATCTGCCGTCTGAGACGCGCGGCAATGCTCGCAGAATCACCTTTCCTCGCGGCCTCGGAGCGTGACCTCCAGCCCTTGTGCAGCTCGACCCACATCGCAGGTCCGTTTGCATAGACAAGTTCGTCGGGCGTTAGAGAGCCCGACAGCATCCTCCTTGCGTCTTTCCGGCGGCAGAACTCTTCGACGGCGCCGTCGTTATGATACGACACCATCGTCCGCGCGCCGGTGGCTTCGAAATATGCGCGCCTTATGAAACGCCTGACGGCATTGATGTCTTGCCGGCTGACGGGTTTTGCCTTGCCGGCTTTCGGTTGTCTCAGTCCGCGGTTGCAGCGTTCTATGACATGGCGCACGAGCCGCAAGGCGCTGGCGGCACTGTCTGCGGTAATGAGCAGACCGTGCTTCTCCAGAAAGAGCATCGCGGGTCCCTTCCCGAACTGGTTCCGATAGCCTTCCACCAGTTTTGCGATCCTCCCGGCGAGCATGTAGCCGGGATCCGCATAGGGTACCCAAAGCGGTGGCAGACTCTCGGCCTTGAATAGCTTCTCGAGCGTCGCCTTTCCGTTCCTGGCATTTACGTAAGCCCCCGCCGCGCTCGGATGCAGATGAATCACGTATTTGTCCAGCCAGGCGTGCAGATGCGCCTCGACCGACGGGCGCGCCTCGACCTTGATATCATCATCGCACGCACGGAGAAGTCGGTTCACCACTTCGAGCTCTCCGGCTTGGGTGGGCATCTGTGCCAGCGACTCGTCTTCTGCCACCGATCGGACCAAGTCGAGCCGCAGCCTGCGCCAACCCTCGGTTGCATTCATGTCCTTCAGGGCCGTGCCGCTGGCCTTGATGTACATATACGTTCCATCCGCTGTCTTCACTGACGTGTTTCCTCCGCCACCTTGAACGAGCGTTGGATCGGCCCCTGTCTCTCTCGATATTCTTATCAGCTCTTTAAGCGCTCTGTCCATTCAATCCATCCCTCTTGTCTCTCTCACAAGGTCGTCTGCCTGGGACACGCTCCGTCTTGCGTCGATCCGCTGTTTCGGGAGCCGGTCTATCTCGGTGTGGCATCCGGCAACCCGCCGTCTACGGGAATCGTTACGCCTGTTGTCGGCGTCTGGCGCGTGGCGAAGAACAGCACGGCATTGGCGACGTGCCGGCCCGTGATTTTGGCCTTCAACAGATTCCGGCTTTGGTAATACTCCTGCAAGCCGTTTTCATCAAGCCCTCGTGCCCGCATACGGTCCGGCCCCACTTCGGCCCAGAGGCCGGACTTATACTTGCCCTCGGCAAAGACTCCGTCCGGCGCCACCATGTTTACGCGCACCCCGTACTGCGCCAACTCAATGCTCGCGATACGTCCCAACTGATGACACGCGGCCTTGGTGGCACTGTATGCGCCAAACCCCGCGCCGGGGCTGGGAACGTTCTTGGTGGATACGACAATGACGTCACCGCCCGTGCCTTGCAGGATAAAGTGGCGGGCGATTTCACGGAGCGTTAGAAGCGTGCCTTCCACGTTCACCCTTTCGAGTTTGCGGAAGGCTTCGAGGTCCATGTCTTTCAAGTATACCACCAGCGGGACACCGGCATTGAC
>CAZGRF010000497.1:0-3159 GCA_964527825.1 uncultured Pirellulales bacterium | reverse complement strand
ATGTCTCCACCACCGCTTCGTAGTCACCGGATTCGTACTGCCGCCGGCCCAGCCCGCCGAGCTCGAGCACGCGCATCCGCAGCCAGTACCTGATGTACCCACTCTGCGGGTGGTATTCTCCATGCATCTGTCGGCTCGCCTCGAAGACATCCAGGAGGAGAGCATCGCGCTCGTCGTAGCGACCCTGCGCCGCCAGCAGATAAGACAGGCTGAATCGAATGAGCACCGTAGCCGCATGATCTTCTCCAAGGACCTCGCTGACGAGTTCGGCAGACCGAGTGAGGAGCGGCGCTGCTTCTTCCAGCCGGCCTTGGGCCAGATAGGCGCGCCCAAGGTTGCTCATGGCCAGGATCGTAACGGCGTGCTCCTCCCCGAAGACCCGCCGGCCTGTCTCCAGGGCCTGCTGAGCCAGTTCCACCGCAACATCGGTCTCTCCGCGCATTCGGTGTATACATGTCAGCGCATTAAGGAAACTCAGCGTGATCTCGTGTTCGGCGCCCAGGACGCGCTGGGCCGCATCATGGCCTTCGGCCGCCAGACCTTCTACCTCGGCGTAGTTCAGCGTCGCGGCCTGGGGCAGAACCACACTGATCATCGCCTTCAACACGATCGGGTGCTCATCGCCCAGAACCTGACGACCGATCTGGAGCGCCTGACTGGCCAGAGCTATGCCCTCCTCGAATCGGGCTTCGCAGGCGTATTGCCACGCAAGATCGGACATCGACTCAAGGGTATCGGGATGCTCCTGTCCCAACAGCCGCGTCCTCAGATCGAGCGCCTGAGTTAAGAGCACCTCCGCTTCGGCGTACCGCCCCTGCTGCGAGTAGAGCTGGCCGAGCTGATTCAGGGAGGCCAACGTCAACGGATCTTCAGCCCCTAGTTGCTGTCGCCGAATCTGGAGAGCGCGCTCGAAGTGAGTTTCGGCCGCGTCGTAATCGCCCAGCTTCTGATAGGTGCGCCCTAAAGCATCGCGAACCTCGGCCTCCGCCAGCGAGCTATCGACGAATCGCTCCGCCAAGCCCCGCTCAGCGTTGTTGAGGATGTAGCGGACGGTGACCGGCTCTCCTCTCGTCCGTTCCGGATAGACGGTGGCCAGGAGATCGTTGGCCAAGAAATCAGCTACGCTCCGGGCTTCAGCGCGAGCAGCGTCTGTCTCCCGTCGCGCGCGCTCAGCCTGGAAGAACATGGTCATGCTAGCAGCCAAACCCGCCAGGATGGCAAGAATGACAGCGGTAGCGGCAATCACGAGGCTCCGACGACGCTGTACGAATTTCCTGGTCAGATACCGCAGGCTCGGTGGGCCGGCCGACACGGGTTCGTGATGCAGGTAGCGCTCGACGTCGGCGGCCAGCGCGCTGACCGTGTCATACCGTCGCATGCGTTCCTTTTCCAAGCACTTCATGACGATCCAGTCCAGGTCTCCTCGCAGCACCCGGCGCAGTTGCACAGGTGTGGCGCTGCGCCGGCCAGCCACGGCGCTCAGAGTCTCTCCCAACATCGTCAGCCTGGTCGAAGGCTTGGTTGGTTCCTGCTCGCGAATGATCCGCTGCATGCCGGTGTAGCCGCCTCGGCGCAGTTCCTCTTCGCTAAAGGGCGTAGTACCGGTCAGCAATTCATAGAGCAACACGCCCAGCGAGTAGATGTCCGAGCGGGTGTCCACGTCCAGATCGCTCAGTTCCGCCTGCTCGGGACTCATGTAGGCCGGTGTCCCGATGAGGTGGGCGTAGCGGGTGAACAGCGTCTTCTCCGTCAGCCGCTGGTTCGTGGCCTTGGCAATCCCAAAGTCGATGACCTTGGGAACGGGCATACCGTCATGATGGGTAACCATCACATTAGAAGGCTTGATGTCCCGATGAATGATTCCCTTCTGGTGGGCATGCTGCACGGCGTTGCATACTTGAATGAACAAGCTCAGGCGGTCTGAGGTGCTCAGATGATTCTCGTCGCAGTATTCGGTGATCAAGGCGCCAGTCACCAACTCCATCACGAAATAGGGTCGCCCCGTCTCGGTGGCGCCGCCGTCAAAGACCTGGGCAATGTGGGCATGGTCCATCAGGGCCAATGCCTGGCGTTCGGCCTCGAAACGGGCAACGACACGCTTCGTATCCATGCCCAGCTTGATGATCTTTAAGGCCACTTTGCGGCGAATGGGCCGCTCCTGCTCGGCCATGTAGACCACGGCCATCCCGCCCTCGCCGATTCGTTCCAGCAGCTTGTAGCGTCCAATGACCGTACCCGGTTCTTCGGGCACAAACGCGTCGTCGACGATAGGGCTGTTTTCCAGAATAGGAGCTTCAAGGAATCCCACCGAACCGTCATGCGCGCGAAACAGGGATTCTACGTCTGCCCTGAGATCGGCGTCCTGCCCACAGACCTGGTCCAGATAGGCCTGCCGCTCGGCACCCTCCTTTTCGAGCGCCTCGGCAAAGATCGGTTTGATACGCTGAAAATCACCCACGGTTGCATCCTTGGTCTGTTGCGGCTCTAAATCACAATGCGAGATTCAGACAAGCGCTGCGACATGGAAAAACGAGATTTCTGACAATATGCGGCCAAGGCGCGAGTCGCGAAGGCTACGGCGTGTTGGAGTCTCTCGTCAATTCCCGAAAGAGCCAGGCACGAGCCAAGGCCCAGTGGCGGTCGACCGTGCGTCGTGTCACACCCACGATCTGGGCAATCTGCTCGAGCGTCAAACCGGCGAAATACCGTAGTTTGACGATTTGCGCTACGCTCGGGTCCTCTCGCTCCAGTTGGCTCAAGGCCTCGTCAACGGCTATCAGATCGTCCTGAAGATCGTTCACGGGGGCGCGTGCAAGGCGCAGGTCTGCCCTGTCAGGGTGACCGCCGTGCTTGACCGCGCCCTTGCGGCGAGCCCGTTCGACCAGGATACGCCGCATCGCCTCCGCTGCCGCAGAGAAGAAGTGGCCCTGATTGTCCCAACTCTGGTTCTCGCCGTCCACCAAGCGGAGGTATGCTTCATGGACCAAAGCCGTGGCTTGGAGAGTCTGCCCCGGTGGTTCACGCGAGAGCTTCTGCGCAGCCAGGAGACGCAGTTCCTCATAGACCAAGGGCAAGAGTTCATCCGTGGCCCCGGCGTCCCCCCGCTCAATTGCGTTCAAAATGCGCGTGACGTCACTCATGACAGCTCCGCATCACTAG
>CAZGRF010000496.1:0-3166 GCA_964527825.1 uncultured Pirellulales bacterium | reverse complement strand
ACAAGGCCTGCGAAGAACAACAGAACGTTCGGTGTCGGAAGATTGTACAACAGAAACGCGATGTTCTCCTTGACGATCCTCCACGACAGGCCGGTGTTGAGTACATCGGCCTGCCAGCGGTCGCCGAAAGCAGCGGAGGCCAACGTGCCGAGGAAGTCGGCATCGCTGACGATATGCTTGAGGATCAAGCACTCGTAGGGCAATGCGCCGACCATCCACAGTAGCGTGATGGTCGCCACGTTCCTGAGCCGTATCGCTTTCTTGCCCAGCAGCACCGCCAACAGCCCGATGTAGCAGAACATCGGTATGACCGCGAGCATGTGTACGGCGATGGCCAGTCCGTTGAGCAGGCCGAGTGCGTAGAGATAGGTCATCCGCCTGGTCTTGGCGTATTGCAACAGCGCAATCAGCTCGCCCAGAAACAGCGCCGTCCAAAGTGTGTATGTCTCGGCGATACTGGCGTGCTGCCAAAACGTGTGCGATACGGCCAATGTCGCAGCCGCGACAAGAGCCGGGAAGTCCTTGCCCAGCCACAACCGCACGAGCAGATATAGGTTCGCCACGGCGACGGCGCCGGCCAGTGCCGAGACCAGATTGACACGATAGCCGAATTCCCCCAGCCCGGTGAGCTTGGCGCCGATGGCCAGGATGTAGAACAGCGGATGCGAAATAGCCAATCCCAGGAAACCCTCGATATCGTTGTGCCACGTGCGATACTGAATCAGTCCGCTGTCCTGCCACAGCGCCCCCGGCGCGCAACTGACGACATACAGCGCGCCGGCGGCACAGAGTACCGCAAGATACATAGTGAGTGTGTGGAGCGATGGCCTTTGCATGAATCCGGCTTGAAGCACCCTGCCAATGCCGCGGGCAGAGCAGCTTCAACGCGACAGTTGCGCCTTGAAGCTATCGACGATGATCTGCAGCGTCTGAGTGAGATTTGTACGCGGCTGCCATCCGATCGTCTGTCTGATGCGCTCGGTGCTCGGCAACCGCCGCGTCATATCTTCGATGGGGCGTCCGTAGGCCACGTCATAAGGAACGAAACGCTTGTCGCTACGGCTGCCCGTCAGCCCAATAACCTTGTCCGCTAGTGCCTCGATACTGATTTCTTCACTCGAGCCAACATTGAAGACTCTTCCCACGGCCTCCTCGCACTTCATCAAGCCGATGACCGCGTCAACGACATCGCCCACGTAACAGAAGCAGCGGCTTTGCTTGCCGGTCCCGTAGACGCGAAGCGGCTCGTTCGCCAGGGCCCACTGCACGAAACGCGGGACCACCATGCCGTAGCGGCCCGTCTGCCTGGGTCCGATCGTATTGAAGAACCTGGCGACCACCACACCCAGGCCGTACTGCTGATAGAACGCCTGACCCAGGAACTCGTCAATGGCTTTGCTGCACGCATAGGCCCAGCGCGAGAGGCTCGTGCTGCCCAGCACAAGGTCGTCTTCCTCACGAAACGGGATGCTTTCGCTCTTGCCGTAGACCTCGCTGCTGGAGGCGATGAGGACCTTGCGGCCGAACTTGTTCGCCACTTCGAGCACGGCCTCGGTCCCGCCGATGTTCGTTTCAATCGTGCGGACGGGATCGTCGGCAATCAACTGCACCCCGACCGCCGCCGCGAGATGGAACACGACGTCGCACTGCGCCGTCAGCATCTGGATCAGTGCAATGTCGCGAATGTCACCCTTGACGAACTCCAAGTGCGGATGCTGCCGGAACGATTCGAGGTTCTCGAGCCGGCCCGTGCTCAGGTTGTCGAGGACAACGACATGCTGCCCGTCGTTGAGCAATCGCTCAGCGAGGTGCGAGCCGATAAACCCCGCCCCACCCGTGATCAGTGCCTTCATCAGCTCGGAGCTTTCACAGAATCGAATTCAAAGCCGCGGAACAGTCTTTGAGGACACAATTAACCGATCCCAAAGGCCGAGGCAACGGTCGATTTGGATGGACTCCGTCCCCGTCGGCGGCCATCCACCGAGCAGACCCCTGCTGCCGGACGTTCCATGCCTCCAGACTTGCCAGTCCGCAAGGGATGTCTTGTGTTCACCCTAAGCATCGGAAAACAAAGAACATAGCTTGAGACAAACCCTCCTCCCAGCTCCCGACGACACCTCCGTCGCTCACATTCTCGTCGCCGACCCTCAGACACCGATAATACGGCCACTCGGGCGTTGCGCGAGCTTGGGGACGGAAAGCGTGATTCGTCACGGCCGCATGGTCTGCACCTCGGCAGGCTCACTACCCGCGACCGTCTCCGCCACTCTGCAAGATCGGTGTTTTATAGGACCACGCTGCTCCTTTTCAGTCGTGCCTACGATGCCGAGTCTGCGGCCGCTTTGCCCATTCGCGACAAACGGCAAGGAACCTGAAGGGGTTTTCTGACGAAGTACCCTGAAGAAGAACATGACATAGGAGAACTCACTTGCGCATCAGGCTGGGTAGTTTGCTCACTGCATACCTCTTGATAGGTCTTGGCGGCGTCTCGGCATACGCTGAACGGACCATTGCCGCTGCCGATCTGTTCGATAAGCTGCGCGGCATGTGGATCGGTCAGCTCATCGGCAACGCGGCCGGGCGCGCCACCGAAGGCGTGTACGCCGGTTCGGAACCTGATCCGAACTCTGCCGTGCCCTGGCAGATCAAGCAGATCTGGGACGCGGACGACGACACCGACATCGAGTACGTGGCGCTGCACATCCTGGAGAGCTGCGGGTTCGAGTGCGATCCGTGCGAGATTGCGGAACAATGGCTCGCCCACATCGGCAGCGGCGGCATCTACATCGCCAACAAGCAGGCATGGTATCTAATGCTCGACGGCCACGTGCCGCCGGAGACCGGCAGTCGCGCCTACAACGAGCACTGGTACTCCATCGATGCCCAGATCGGCACGGAAACGCTCGGCGCCGTCTCGCCCGGCCTGCCGCAGGCGGCCATCGACCTGGCCGGCAGGTTCGGACGCACCACCAACACAGGCTTTGCAGTCCACGCGGCCCAGTTCTACGCGGCCATGTACGCGGAGGCGTTCTTCGAGCCGAATGTGGTCGCGCTTGTCGCCAAGGGCCTTGATGCCGTTCCAGAGAGCAGCCGCACCGCCCAGGTCGTCTCGGATGTGCTCGATTGGTACCTGGAAGATGCGGCCGACGGCGCTCTCGACTGGCGG
>CAZGRF010000495.1:0-3172 GCA_964527825.1 uncultured Pirellulales bacterium | reverse complement strand
GCTGCCCGGCCCCCTGGCCTACCGCGCCGCCGGGGTGGCGGGTCTGCTGTGCGTGATTATCGCGGGCTGGACCACCGCCAATCCGACCATCTACCGTGCCGGCCTAGCTTTCCAGGCCCTGGCACCGAAATCGTCACGGTTCACCGTCACGTTGATCACGGGCGCCATCGCCACCGTGGCGGGCATGTTCCCGGCGATCGCCATGAAGCTGCTAGGCTTCGTGGCACTTTACGGGCTGATCTTGATGCCCATGGGCGCAGTGATCTTCGTGGACTTCTGGTTGATTCGCAAGTTCGGCCTGCAGAGTTCGTACGCCGAGAAGAGCGGCCGACTGTTCAACTGGGCCGCCGGTGCCGCTTGGCTCGTCACTCTGACGGTGGCCATGGTCCTTGTCAACTTCAGTTGGATCGTCGACAAACTCGTCGCGTGGAACATCATAGCCACGAGCAACCGCGTTCAGTGGCTCAAGGAGACCTTCACCATCCAGATCTACTTCGTCTCGCTGCCCGGCTGGTTTGTCGCGGCCATCCTGTACGTCGTCTTGAGCAAGTTCTACCAGACTAAGATCCGCCCTGACGCGGCCCAGGCATAGGAGGAATCACCATGCGTCCTATTCTTAGAACCGTCTCGATACTGTCTTTGGTCGCATTGATATTGCCGTCGGCCTTGTATCTGGCGGGAAGCATCGAACTGGACACCGTCAAGACACTGATGGTGCTGGCAACGCTCGTCTGGTTCGTAACCGCCTGTCCTGTGATGTGGAAGGACAACGGAGCCGACACGCAAGACACCGGTTAGGTTGGCAGGATATCCGAGTCGCGAGAAGGACCAGAAGCGCATAGTAGAAAGGATACGACTATGGCCGATACGGATGGGGCAAAGAAAGCCAAGAATTTCTATCAAGACGTTCCGATGAAGACGCCGGGGTTCTTTCTCAAGGGAGCCGGCTCTCTCGACTGGGGAATGAAGAACAGGCTCTCAAGAATATTCCACCCCGATACGGGCCGCACGGTAATGCTTGCCATCGACCACGGTTATTTTCAGGGGCCCACCACCGGACTCGAACGGATAGACCTAACGATCGTGCCACTGATGTACTACGCCGACGCTATCATGCTCACCCGTGGCATCCTGCGAACGACCGTGCCGCCTACGTTGACCAAGCCGGTCGTGATGCGGTGCAGCGGCGGCCCGAGTATCCTCAAGGAGTTGTCAAACGAGGAACTAGCGGTGGACATTGAGGACGCGATTCGGATGAACGTCGCGGCAATCACACTGCAGGTCTTCATCGGCGGCGAGTTCGAAACCCGGTCCATTCACAATATGACACGGCTGGTGGACATGGGCCTGCGCTACGGCATACCCACCATGGCCGTGACCGCGGTGGGCAAGGAACTGGTCAGGGATGCGCAGTACTTCCGCCTGGCCTGCCGTATGTGCGCCGAGCTCGGGGCTCAGATCATCAAAACGTACTATGTTCCGGAAGGTTTTGCGACAGTGACGGCCTCTTGCCCGGTGCCGATCGTCATGGCTGGCGGCAAGAAGATTCCCGTGCCGGACGCTCTGACAATGGCATACAATGCCGTACAGGAAGGTGCCTCAGGCGTGGACATGGGACGCAACATCTTCCAGAGCGAAGCGCCCAAGGCAATGATGCAGGTGGTACACAAGGTCGTTCACGAGAATATGAAGCCGACTGACGCGTACGATCTCTACAACACCTTGAAGAAGAAAGAACAAGAGAGCCAGGGCTGAAAACGGTGGGCAAGCCTCTCCTAAGCCAGTTACGGCAGGCAGCGCCGCTTGTCAGCGTGGGGGTGCTCACGGCGGACTTGATGTCCCTGAGCTCAGAGCTGAGACTCATGGAAAAGGCGGGGGTGAGACTCCTGCACGTGGACGTCATGGATGGTGTCTTCTGTCCGATGATGACCGTCGGGCCTGGTTTCATAAGAGCCATGAAGACACCGCTGCTCAAAGACGTGCACCTAATGATCGAGGAACCACTGGACAAGGTTGACAGCTACGTCGCCGCCGGCGCCGATATGGTCACCGTCCATGTCGAGTCTTGTCGACACATCCATCGCGTCTTGCAGAAGCTGGAAGAGATGGTCAACGCCAATGATGCTGACCGGGGCATTCTGCGCGGCGTCGCGCTGAACCCCGGCACGCCACTTGAAGTCGTCACGCCGCTTCTTGACACGGTGGAAATCGTTTACCTTCTGGCCGTGAATCCGGGCTGGAGCCGACAGAAATTCATCGCTTCGACTAAGGATCGCCTTAGCCGAGTCAGACAAATGATTCAGGAGGCGAAGAAGGACATTCTGGTGGGCGTCGATGGTGGGGTCACGCGCGACAATATAGCGGACGTGGTTCGGATGGATGCCGACATCATCGTAACTGGAAGCGCCGTGTTCGACGGCAAGGCGCCTCTGGAAAACGCCAAGTTTATGTTGAGGGCGGCAAGAAACGCAGCAGCACGACTGTAACACAGATAACGTGCCGGAGTGCCCGACGATCAGGTTGAGAGTACATCATGAAGAATCATGCGTTAGATCAGGTTTCTCGGGAGCAGTTGGCTCACGTAGCACCGATTGTCCGTGGCCTTCTGGCGGAACCGACCGGCGAGCAGGACGTCCCGTACAGGCCCGTCATTTTGAAATCTCTGACAAGTAAAGAGGCCATCGACTTCGCTCGTTCTGCGCAAGATGCGGAGGCACAGCCTTTTCCGGCGCCGTTGGCCAAAAGCCGCAGGCCCCCTCTTTTTGTAGACGCTCAGAAGGTCAACGGCCCGGCGGAAGAACTCCGGCGGGAATTGGAACAGGCCATTGCAGCTTACTCGTCGCAGTGCCAGGCCAAACCCGAAATCGTCTGTCTTCGCGACATGGGGATACTCTACACAGAGCAGCGGGATAACGGCTGTTCGCGAACGAACAAGAAGGCAGATCTGCCCCTTCGGAATAAGGTTGCCCTGGTGACGGGCGCTGCCGGCGCCATCGGCTACGGAGTGTGTTGCGGGTTGCTGGAGAAGGGCTGTCACCTGGCCGCTACGGACCTTCCAGGTGAAAAACTGGACCGCTTCACGGCCGACCTGAGACAGACGGCCGGCGACCGTGTTATAGGTGTGGCCCTTGACGTCACGGATGCCGCGTCTGTCACCCGAGGTCTTGAAGAG
>CAZGRF010000494.1:0-3183 GCA_964527825.1 uncultured Pirellulales bacterium | reverse complement strand
CACAGGTAATGGCGCCGCAGTCGATCAGGTCGATGATCCAATCGCTGAACATCTCCGTGTGAATGCCGAGATCCTTCTTATACACGAGGTACTCGGCCAAGGCCTGTGGTATCCGTCCGATACCGCATTCGATGGTGCTGCCGTCCTCCACCAGCCGGGAGACATTCTCGCCGATCTTCCGCAGCACCTCATCCGGTTCGTCCACTGGGACTACGATCATCGGCTCATCATGCGGAACCAGCACATCAATTGTGTTGACGTGCACGAAGCTATTGCCGTGCGTCCGCGGCATGTGGCTGTTGACCTGCGCGATCACGTAACGGGCATTGGCGGCCGCGGATTGCACAATATCGACCGAAACCCCCAGACTGCACAGCCCGTTGACATCCGGCGGCGTCACGGAAATCAGCGCCACGTCAATGGGAATGCGCCCACTCTCGAATTCCATCGGGATTTCGGATAGGAATATGGGCGTATAGTCACCGAATCCTCTGTCCAGTGCGTGACGCACATTGTCCGCGATGAAGAAGGTGTTCATCTTGAACTTCTCGCGGAACTTGTCGTCCACATAGGGAGCGTTTCCCATCGTCAAGAGGTGTACAATGTGCGCGTCGTAGATATGATCGGAGTACTTCACCAGCGCGCTGACAAGATGCTGCGGCTGGGCACAACCGGTCCCGATAAAGATGCTGTTGCCGGACTTGATCAGCTTCACGGCCGCCGGGGCGGTCTTGATCTTGTCCTTGTACTTCGCCTTCCAATCGAACGTCTGCATCTCATTTCTCTACACTGATTCGAGCGTCTACAGCAATGGCCGTCGTGCCGAGCGGGCCGACGACGTACGGATTGATGTCCATCTCCTGGATTTGCGGAAACTCGGTCACCAACTGGGAAAGCCTCTGGAGCCCCTCGGCAATGGTCTCGATATCCACTCCCTCTTGGCCCCGGACCCCTTTGAGGAGTTGGTAGGTTTTCGTCCTCACCAGCATCTGCTTGGCTTCTTCGCCCGTCAGAGGTGCCAAGTAGAAGGCGACATCCTTCAACACCTCCACCATGATACCGCCCATGCCAAACATCATCAGCGGCCCGAAGTGAGGGTCGCGGTGCATGCCGAGAATGACCTCACGGCCGCTGCGGCACATCTCCTGCACCAGCACGCCCAGGATGTGGGCTTCCGGCCGCTTCATAGGAATGCGGTACATCATCAAATCGAAGGCATCCCGGACCTCCTGGTCGCTCCTGAGCCCGACTTTCACGCCACCCACATCGGACTTGTGCAGAATATCCGGGGACCATATCTTCAGCACGACGGGGTAGCCGAGCTGCTGGGCAATGTTCGCCGCCTGATCGGCCGTCGTCGCAATCGAACCCTTCGGCGTCGCGAAACCGTACGCCTCCAGAATCTCTTTTGACTCCGCCTCGCCGATTTCCCTGGCCCCCTGCCGCAGATGCCTAACGATAATGCTCTCGACCTTGCGCCGGTTGACCGGAAACAGCTTCACGACCCGTTTGGGCTGCCCACGCCAGCGAACGTAATCGGACATCGCCTTGATCGTGGCCACCGCACCTTCCGGCGAGTCGTATTGCGGGATCTTCGCCGCACGCAACACGCGGACGCCCGCCTCCACCTTGCTGGCCCCGAGGAAGCAGGCCAGAATCGGTTTCGTCGGCTTTTCCCTGGCTTTCCTGACAATGGCCTCGGCCGTCTCCTTCGCCTCTGTCATGGCCTGCGGCGTCAGGAGGATCAGGACCGTGTCCACATTGGGATCGTCGAGGACCAGATCAAGGGCAAACTCATACCGGTCGGCCAAGGCATCGCCCAGCACGTCGACGGGATTATGGGAATTCGCTGCGGCAGGCAGGTTTGACTTGAGCTTCTCGATGGTTGACTCCTCCAGTTTCGCAAAGGTCAGCCCCTCGCGCTCAATCGCATCGGCTGCCATGATGCCCGCCCCGCCGGCATTGGTCACTACGACCACACTGGAATCCTTGGGCAACGGCTGATTGGCAAAAGCCTGCGCAAAATCGAATTGCTGCGTGATAGAATCGCAACGGATGATCCCGGCGCGGGCGAACATACATTCATAGGCCACTTCACTACCGGCCAGAGAGCCAGTATGCGACGAGGCCGCCTTAGCCCCCGCCGCCGTGCCACCGGACTTCATCAGTAAAATCGGCTTGTGGTGGGATATACGCTCCGCCTCCCGAACGAACGCATTGCCATCCTTGATACTCTCGAGATATCCCGCAATCACCTTTGTGTTCGGGTCCTCCTCCAAGGCCTGTATGAGATCAAGCTCGTCGATATCGGCCTTGTTGCCGATGCTGAACAAGCTGCTGAAGCCGATTCCATTAGCCTTGGCAGTATCGAGAATCGCCGCCAATAGTGCTCCCGACTGCGACAGATATCCTGTGTGACCGAGGTCCGGCAGGTCACCCCCGAAGCTGGCATTCAGTTTCGTCGCGGTCACGATAACCCCGAGGCAGTTCGGGCCGATGATGCGAACACCCCCCTTGCGGGCCGCGCGAATCACCTCTTCTTCAAGCTTCTTGCCCTCTTCGCCGATTTCCTTGAAACCGGCAGTGATAATGATGGCCGCTTTGCTTCCGAGCTTGACGCACTGCCGCACGACCTCCAGGACAAACTTGGCCGGCACAATGACAATCACCAACTCCGGTGTCTCGCCGATCGCCTCCAGATCGGGATAGCATTTGAGCCCTTCAAGCGTATCAGCGCTGCGGTTGACAGGAAATATCTTGCCTTCATATCCGGACGAGATCATGTTGGCTAAGATTTCATACCCTACTTTCCCCTTCTGACGCGAGGCCCCCACGACGGCGACAGACTTCGGATTGAAGAAGCTCTCAAGACTCATCTTGTGGAATATCCTTTCTGCAAGAAGGTGACCCTCTGAAAAAAGGGTGATTGTACACCGTACCCGGCTTGGCAACAATAGTTTTCCCCTGCTCCTGACGCGGAAGGGTCCCGGGGCGAGCGTGCGGTCAGAATCAGGCGCACCCTTTGGGCCTGTTCTGCCGCTCTCGCGGCAAGAGTGGTCATTTTCTGAACGAGGGCAGATCCGGCTCGATGTGGACCGTTATGTTCACGGGACGAGGAATCTGCTCATCCAGTGTCTTTTCCAGCCTTTCCGATACCTCGTGTGCGGCGGCCACGTTCAATTG
>CAZGRF010000493.1:0-3185 GCA_964527825.1 uncultured Pirellulales bacterium | reverse complement strand
ATTTCGAGCCCGACATTCCGGCGGACTTCGTCGCCAGTCCGATGGATGGGATGCAAATGCCCTCCTTCAGCGAACAGGGCATGATCGAAGCGCTGCAACTGGGTGTCACTTTCGCGGGTCGCTACCCCGAGAGACTCGACAACGATGCTCTCCAGAACCTGGCAAAAGAGATGGCCAAAAACCTCGTGACGGGCGATAGTCCGGCCATCCAGCAGTTCCGCGAGGAGGCCAAGAGCGCCGGCTCACCCATGAAGGCCGCCATGCAGTCCGGTCGACGTCTCATGAAGCTCATGACGCTGACCATGTTCCCGCTGATGCTGGGCGCACAAGGCGCCGAGCCGGTCTACCACGGCGACGTCGTGACGCCGGACGATGCGACGCTGCCCCTGATGCGGTGGAAGACTGCCGACAACGAATACCGCGTCATCTTCGGCGATCTGCACACCGAGACCGTCACACGCGAGACGCTCGCGGAGCTCGAAGCCGCCTTGCCCAAGTAAGAACCGCCACGAACTACCCGTACACTCGATCCGGCCGGGCCCCAGCGCCCGGCCTTTTTCGTTGGCGCCGAATCCTGCCCGGGTGGCCCGGAGATTTTTTCACTTCGTATATACGCAAACCCACCGCTGGAGAGTGTAATAGGGCAAGCAATCGCGATTCGTGATGTGGGTTTACCCCATGCTGGAAGATAAGCTGCTTGTCTGGAAACTCAGACGTGCTCACGTCGATGCCTTGCGGCGGATCTACGATAAGTACAAGACTGATCTGCTCAAGCTGGCGGTCATCATGACACGCGACGTCGGGCAGGCTGAGGACGTGGTCCAAGACGTGTTCCTCAAACTGGCCCAGTCGTACGGCCGGATCACCATCCGGGGCAACCTGAGGAACTACCTGGTTACGTGCCTGGTCAATCGGGTCCGGTCGCTGCGGCGGCGCAGGGGGCATCGCCAGCCGACGGAACCGGACTGGACCGGCGTGCTGGCCTCGGAGTCCCTCCGCCCCGAGCATTGGGCGGTGCTGAACGAGCAGATGCATCAGCTTAACGCGGCGCTGGAGCACCTGCCGCCGGAACAGCGCGAGGTGATCACGCTGCGATTCGAAGCCGGCATGGGCTACCGGCAGATCGCTCGCATCCAGAACGTTTCGATCAACACGGTTCAAGGCCGATATCGGTATGGCATGGAGAAACTGCGCTCCTTCTTCAATGGTGAGGTAACCGAATGAAACTCGCAGATGAGGTCAAACGGCTGTTCGGCGGTGCTGCTGTGACCACCGACGCCGCCAGCGACGAGGCCGTCTTCGGGATGATCAAGGCGGCCTACAACAAGACCGTAGAAGAGCGAGCGGCTCAGCGCGAGCCGCAAATATGGAGACTGATTATGAAGAGTCCAATCACCAAGATGGCAGTCGCGGCGGCGGTCATCGTCGCCGTGGGCATCGGCTTGCATACGACGATGACTGGAACGCCGGCCTTCGCCGACGTGATCCGGCCCATCCTGGAAGCACACACCGCCACATTCAGGCTGGTCTGGCACATGGAAGACAAGCCCGCCCAGACGATGGAAGGCAAGTTCATGGACCCGGGCCTGGAACGTCAGACCATTCAGGCTGGCACGGAGCCCGGTCAGGAGGAACAGATTCTCGTCATGGATTATGTGCAGGGCAAGGTCCTGGCGCTGATCCCTGGCCGCAAGACCGCCATGATCGTGGAAATGGAGAACCGGTTCGGCGCGCTGAACCCGGAGAAGCTCAATCAGTTCGAGGAGCTGCGCCGGCGCATCAGGCAGGCCCAGGCGAACGCCGACGGGACGGTTGAATACTTGGGCGAAGCCGAAGTCACCGGCCGCCAAGCGGTCGGATACCGTTTTACCGAAGACGGCGCAGACAGCACGATTTGGGCCGATGCCGAGACTCTCCTGCCTTTGCAGATCGAGCATGCGTTCCGCGAATCCGAAGTCAAGACAGGCTCGGTGGTCATGATGGATATCCGGTTCAACGTGCCGCTCGACCCGGCCGAGTTCAGCATGGAAGTGCCTGGCGACTACACGCTGCAGACCATGTCGTTCGATGCGTCGGCGCCGCGCGAGGCGGACCTCATCGAGACCCTGCAAATCTGGGCCAATGCGACTGGAGGCACGTTCCCATCCGAACTCGACCCGGTGCCGGCCAGGGAGCTGGGAGCCGCCCTCAATCAGGACAAAGACCTCAATGTCGATGATGCAGAGAGCTTTAACGATCCTGCGGTTCGGCAGCGTATGCAACTGGTCATGAAGACCATGCGTGGTTTCATCTTCGTGAAGGGTCTGTCGACAGAAGGCATCGACTGGCACTACGCCGGCGCGGATGCGACCCTCGGCGACGCGACGACGCCTGTCTTCTGGTACCGCCCCGCAGGCTCGCCCACGTGCCGTGTCATCTACGCCGACCTGTCGGCACGCGATGTCGCCCCGGAGGACTTGCCCCAGTAGGTTGGGACAGTCTATCAACCGCATGTGAATCAAAGGCCGGGCCACACAGTCCGGCCTTTCTTCTTTGCCCGCCCACGCACGTCTCTATTCGGCCGTCAGCGGACCCCATCGACCGCAACGAACTCCGCCACGGCGACGCCCTCGCGTAGCTTTCGCGCGACCGCGTATTCCGGAGAATGGTAGAACGCCTGCACATCGTCCAGTGTGGGGAATTCGAGGATCACGATGCGACGGTTCTCTTGCGGCCCCTCCAGCGTTATAGTCGTACCGCCACGGGCGATGAACTGGCCACGGTATTTCGCCACGATCGCCGGCGTCGCCTTCAGGTAGTCGGCCAAACGCGCCGGATCGGCCACGGCCATACGCACGATCAGACAAGCTGCCATTCTCTGCTCCCTGCTGTGACACGGAAAGACTCGCCGTTCGTCTGTCGGTTGCGCCGCTCGTTTCCCCTCGACTTCGCTCGGGACAGGCTACCGGTTGCGTCTCGCGGCTCTGCCTACGCTGAACGATTCACGTACCCGAAACGAGCCGCGCAACCGCAACCGCCTGACGCGAGCTGACACGTCAAGTGAGATGACGTGGGCAGTTCCTCACATCTCAAAGACGGACTCGATCTTGAAGAAGCGGTTCGCGCCGCCGATGCGGCCGAGGTTGTTCAACTCGGACCAGGAAATCTCGCGCCCGTCGCGCAGGACCTTGTCGTCGACGTCGAGG
>CAZGRF010000492.1:0-3192 GCA_964527825.1 uncultured Pirellulales bacterium | reverse complement strand
GCAATCTAACCGTTATCAAGCCTTTTCTGGGACGCTGGAGGGACTGAATTGACCGTATGGGCTTTGTGCTTGATGAAGAAAGTGTTATAATGCACTATTGATGGCTGCAAAGCGCGTGCGACTTTTTCATGAGTCGGCTTTCGCGGCGGAGCTGGAGGCGTGCCATGGGAATGGCGGATAGGGTAATCGTCTGCTTGATACTGCTTTCCGGAGTCTCCACCCTTGGGGGTGCCGAGACCGGGTTCGAATACCCATCTGCGCTGCTCGATGCCTACGATGCGGACGAGAGCTGCTGGTCTGGAATGGGACCGTGGGGGGAGTACCCCGTGACGGTCACGCCGGAACGGTGGCTGGTGGGGGCGCCGCCTTCCGAATTCTCCGCCGTGACCGTGCCGACCGACCACTGGGTGCATTTGTCGTTTTCGGGGAGGATCATCCGCGCCGCGGCCGGCGACAACCTGGAGGTCATTGAATCAGGGGCGGCCGGCGAGCGAGCACTTGTCTTTCTAACCGATGGAGCAGACCAGGAATACGTGGCCGGGGTTGCCCAGGCAGACGCATCGGGCGGGCAGATACTGACTCATATCGGCATTGTGCTTCCCGACATTGCGGTGCCGTTTGTTCCCCGCGGTCTGCGTCTCGTCGCTCTGGATCAGGGCGGCATGGCGCCGGGCTTCGACATCGCAAGTGTTCGAGCCCTGGTGTCACATGAATGTGGTCTGAACGCACGTTACCCGGACCCTGTCAATGGAGCCACCAATGTCCATCCCGATACGGTGCTAAGGTGGACGCCCGGATGCGCTGCGGACAGGCAGGTCGTCCACCTTGGTTTCGATGAGCCCGGCGACGAAGCCGGTGCATCGGTTGTCCAGTATGGTGTCGATGTTGGTGACGCCAACAGCCTGGAGCCTGCCGCGCTGGAGCTGGGCCGTACGTATTACTGGCGCGTCGACGATGTCAACGACACAGATGTCAACGATGTTCGACGTGGTGATGTCTGGTCTTTCTCAGTTGCGGACCGTATTCTCATCGATGACTTCGAGGGCTACGGAGGCGGGGGGCCTTCGCTGTACGAAGGATGGTATTCGCGCGATCGTGCTCAACCGTCTCTTCTGCGGGAGACCGTCTTTCACAGTTGTCTTCAAGCGATGGCCTTCAGATACTACTATGACAATTACTATATTGGCAGCTACTCGGAACTCTACCATGTTTTCGACCAGCCCCAGGATTGGACGCGGGCGGGAATCGAGATGCTGGAATTCTGGTTGTGTGGGAAGGCCGACAATGCCACCAACGGGCAAATGTACGTGGCTCTCAGTGACGGGAGTACGGAGGAGATGATACCGTACGGGCAGGGCACGACGCTTCTCACGACGCCGGACTGGCAAGTGTGCCGAGTCACGTTGGCCGATTTCGCCGATGTCAACCTGGCGAACATCGCAAGTGTCGGAATCGGCTTTCGCCTTCCATCGGGTCTGCCGGAGCAGTCCGGCAGCGGGACGGTCTACATTGACGATATCAGCTTGCGTCCGGCGCTGTGTCCGGAAGGCCACCGCCCTGAAGCCGATCTGAACGCCGATTGTGCTGTGGACTACCGAGACCTGGAGATGATGGCGTCGGAGTGGCTCAGCAACCGCATCCGGATGTCGTCAGTGACAGCGCCGAACGAACCGATCCTCTGGTATAGGTTCGACGGCGATGCGTTCGACAGCGCCGGCGGGGCCCACGGGCAGGTCGAAGGTCGCCCAACATACCCCGCCGGCAAGCACGGACAAGCCATCCGTTTCGCGGGTGCGGGCGATGCCGTTTTGGTCTCGCAGGTGACGAGCGTCTTCGGCCGCATCCGAGAGGCGATAACGATTGCCTTCTGGCAGTGCGGCGACGACTCGACTCATCTTAACGATACGATCTGCTGTTCGAACTACGCGTATGGCCAGTCGAATCCTTCGATTGCCATCAACTTGGGCTGTTGGCGGAATCCCGGCCAATACCGCTGGGATTGCGGCACGCCATGGTCCATCGAGAACCGCGTGGCGGGTCGGCATAGTCACAAGAGTGAATGGGCGAGCCGGTGGAACCACTGGGCTTTCATCAAAGACGTTGCCGCAGGCCGCATGGAGATATACCTCAACGGAACTCTCTACGATAGTCGGTCCGGGACAGATACGCCCATTGAAGGGATCACCTCGTTCGAGATCGGCTCCGGCTGGTACGGCCACTACGACGGTCTGATCGATGACTTCCAGATCTATGACTATGCCCTTTCCGCCGCCGAGGTCGCCTACCTCGCCAGTGACGCCACCGGCGTGCTGGAGCAGGCGGTCACGCCGGCGGCCGATCTCGACGGCAGTGGCCGAGTCGACCTGGGCGACTACGCCGTGCTCGCCACCGAATGGCTGAATGACGAACTCCTGCCCTGATCGCACGCGGGCGCACTGACGCCGACCGCATCCCCACAGCCCCTCTATTCATTTTACATCCATTTTACTTTGTCCCTTGCGGTCCCGAGCGTACCCTTTACTTGGTGCGAATGTCCAGTTTAGAGGTACGTTTGAAAGGAGGTGTTACGATGGGCGACAAGGGTCCACTGCTCAAATCATTCCACGGGCTCGCGATTCTGTGCTTTGCAGCGCTGTTGGGTTCGACGGTCCCAGCTCGCGCGATGCCAGTGAAGGAGGTCACCGTATTCAAGGATGGTCACGTCTTTGTGCTGCACCAAGGTAGAATGCCGACCAATGCGGAAGGCGATGTCTCATTGGACCGTCTTCCGAGACCGCTCATCGGGACATTCTGGGCGTACTCGGCGGATGAACGCGCGAAGTTGACAAGTGTAACATCGGTCAGCGAGACCGTCTCTCTCAGGAGGACCTCGTTGTCCGTTCAGTCTCTTCTGGAGGCCAATGTGGGTGCGAAGGTTCGCATCAACGAGATCGGCGAGAAGGTCTATTCCGCCACGATTCTCTCGGTTCCGCAGCGCAGCGTGGAGGAGCTGCGGCGTACGAGCGAGGCGGATGCGGAGCGCCTGCTGCCGCAACGTGGCGAAATCGTTCTCTTGAACACCGACGAAGGGGTCAAGGCAATCCCGCTAAGCCGGATACAGGACGTGACGTTCTTGGATTCACCCACGCTCGAAGTAACCGATTGGCAGGTTCGCCCTTCGATGACCTACAGACTCGACTGGGGCGGGAGTCC
>CAZGRF010000491.1:0-3201 GCA_964527825.1 uncultured Pirellulales bacterium | reverse complement strand
CTGGCCGTGCCGGAAGAGCAGATCGAGCAAAGCATCTACGACGTGCTGATCAGCAGGAGCCGGGGCGAGCCGATGCGCCTGACGGAGATTCTCTGGCAGATCAGCGACCGCCTGGAGCTCGCGCCGGCCAGCATCGACCTGTCGGCGTTCGAGCAGCAGATGGCCGGTGTGACCGAGCGCGAGTGCTGCCTCAAGCACGTGCTCGAAGATTTGCAGGAGGAGTATGAGTACGTGGTGATCGACTGCCCGCCGGCGGTGAGTCTGCTGACGTTCAACGCGTTGCGCGCAGCGACGGACGTCGTGGTGCCGGTCGAGACGGGCTATTTCGCGCTGCACGGCCTGAGCAAGCAGCTTGAAACGTTGAGCATCCTCTGCGAGCGCTGCCAGCAGGAAGTCTCGGTCCGGGTCCTGGCCAGCATGTATGACATTCGCACGAAGATGGCGCGTGAGATTCTCGCGGAACTGCGCTCGCATTTCGCCGACCGCATGTTCAAGACGGTGGTCAACTTCAACACGAAGATCAAGGAGGCGGCCAGCTTCGGCCAGCCCATCGGCGAGTACGATCCGGCCAGCAAGGGACAACAGGATTTCCGGTCGCTGGCCCAGGAGGTCATAGGCGTGGAGGAGCGGGCGCACGTCAAGAGCAAGCGTCTGGTGGATTCGCTGGCCGATCAGCTCGAATCGATAGGCGCCGGCGCGAACGAGCTGTTGCGCACCACGAAGACGGAAGTGCCCGCATCGGCGGCTGATTCACCCGAGCCGGACACCGTCGAGGAGACGTTCGCTCCGGCCGAAGAAGGCGCGCCGGTCGAGTCGGTGGGCGCGACCCTCGAGACATCGGTCGAGTCTCCCGCCGACAGCTTGGAGGCGATCGACACAAAGCTGTCGGAGTACTATGGTGTGAATCAGATTCATGACGCCGTCGTTTTCGTGACGCTCTACCCGCGTGCTTCCAGTGTCCACATCGCAGGGGACTTCAACAACTGGCAGCCGGTGGCCAACCCCATGCAACGGGTCGGTGACAGCGGAGTGTGGCAGACGAAGATCAAGCTGCCGCAGGGCACGTACCACTATCGTCTGGTTGTCGACGGCCAGTGGCAGCAGGATCCCTACAACGAGCGCGTGGAACTGAATCCCTACGGAGAATACAATTCGGTCGTGGAGATATCGTGATGTGCGTCCGCATGTAGGGCGACGGGCCACGTGCATCGACGACCGTGGCGGGACGAGAGTGTGAGACGCCGTTGCGGGTACGGGCGGGCGGCGTGCTTGCGCCAAAAAAAGCGGTGAAACAGAGAATTTGTTCTTGACAAAACGCCGTATATGTCTAAACTAACCCATGAAACGGTTAGTGTTTCATAACACGGTGCTCATACGGTGCGGGGTTTGACAGGGTACGAGGCATGGATGCTGTGCGTGCACCATTACAACGGACTGTTGTCCCCGCTCACATCACTTCGGCTGGGCCCTCGGACGCGACGATCACGGGCCAGAGCCATCCGATCTGCTGGGGGCATTTCTCTGCCCGAGACGTCGATAGTCTTGGTGTTGCGCGAGCATGCCGGCTTTTCGATCCCCACAGGGCTGTGCCAAGAAGTAGTATCGGAGCATACCCAAGCCACGTGAGCCAGCGGTCGTTCCCCTGGTAGGCGTGCGCCGAAGTAGAGGAGGGTAAGGCTCCACAATTGAGTCTGTACCTGTGTGTCTCCGCGCAGGGCGGCAGGAGACACAACACTCGCTGAACGCGGGGAGGGTGTTCTACAGGTGTCTGCCAGGGAGCGGTGCGCTCTTTGGGAAGGAGGACGGTCTGATGTCACGTAGCCGCGCTGACAGCGGATAGAGGTGGGGACACAACACTCGGTATGAGCACGAGGAGGGTGTTGCCGAATCTTTCACCGGATATGGAAATCGAGATTACGGTTAAGGAGAACGATGATGAAAAGACTGGTAGCAATGTTGGTTCCGCTCGTAGGGACCTTCGCCGTGGCCTACGGTCAGACGAATGTTTCGAACACCCAGATCCAAAGCAATCCGTCGCAAGTTCAAAGCACACAAGCCATCGGCGGGGGGAATGCTGATGCGACCTCGACGTCCACGTCCGGCGCGGTTGCGGCGGGCGGTTCGGCCGATAGCTGGTCTTATTCCGAGGGCGGGATTGGTTGGAGTGATTCCGTTTCGGCGGTCAGCATCAACACGACGTCCATTTCGAATTACCAGGCGCGCGTACCCCCGTTGAGCACCTACCCGCCGTATCTGCCTGTGTGGAATCACGGGGGATGGGGAACCATAAACGCGTACTTCGCTAACGGCCCGACTAACAGCGACCGAGTCTATGAGAGGACATTTGATACCGCCAATTCCGACGATCTGCGCGAGCTCAAGGGGATTGTGCGGTCGTTGCCATACTCCGGTCCGCTGGAGATGGTTGGAGGCTTGTTCAACGGTCTCTTTACGCTGTTCGGCGCACCCGACAGATCCCATCACGGCAGGGGCATCGAGATCGCCAATTCCGTGATTCGCGATCGCCGACCCGAGGGAAAGCCCCTGCTGGTCTTCATCGACAGCAACGTTGACGGGGCGCTGCTGGAAGAGGCAGGGTACGCCTATGTGGGCCGGATCAGCATGGAAGGCAATCCGAAACGTAACTGGGATCAGGTCTACAACGCCGCCGTGGCCGAGGCGCTGCCCTGGGATATTGACATCCTGCTTGTCTCCGGCGGCATGAAGGGTGTGACGGTCGGATCGAACATGAGCTTCCCGAGCGCGGCCGGCGGTTACAGCCAAGTGAATTATTCCCTCTCCCTGCTCGGGGGCGTCGCCAGAGGCATTACCGAAGGCAAAGGCGAAGCCATGGTCAGTGCGTCGGCTTTCCGGTACTGCCCCGAGATGTTGCAGAGACGGAGAATCCCGGCGGTCCTCTATGAGAGAATCCGCGCCAGGCCCAAGACCGCGGCGGCCGATGGCGCCGGCGGCAAGGAGGCGACACGAAGCCCGGCGACCACCGGTGCCGCTGCAACTGCCCGCGAGGCGGTCGAGCAGAAGGCCCCGGTCGCGGGCGTCGAGGTGAGCAGACAGCTCTATAACATGGCCGGGCTCAACACGCCGCCTGTGGAGAACATCGTCGTGAAGTGATAGCGGTTTCGAAGCTGCCTTCTAGGCAACAAGTATCTCCGGAGAAGTTTGGATACGGTTGTGAGGGTA
>CAZGRF010000490.1:0-3203 GCA_964527825.1 uncultured Pirellulales bacterium | reverse complement strand
CATTTCCCTTGCCCTTCCCGACAGACCCGATGACAATGGTTCCCGTCGACACACGTCGTGTACAGAATGCCGTATGCACCCGGCTCGTGCATGGATGCCGAGCCCAAGTACATTCACCGGATGCCTGCGTGAAAAGGTATCAGTAACATGTGGATCTTGGTGGTCCATTCTGCCAATCACAGTCCAAAACCGGTTCGGCCTGCCGACGGCAAGAAGCGACGCAGATCAGGGCGTCGAAAGAGCGTCTGGATCATCCTGCTCGCCGTTTGCATTGCGCTCTATGCAGTGTACGCCGGCCGCCGGACGCCCGTAGAGGCACAGAGCGGCGTAGGAATCTCGTGGCCCGCCGATTGTCAGCCCGTCGCAATGCCGCGTTTCCGCGTGGCCACCTACAACATCCACCGTGGCAAAGGGACGGACGGGGTCCGCGATCTCAGTCGAACAGTTCGTGTGCTGCGTGAGGCCGATATCGTCGGACTCAACGAGGTCGGCGGCCCGACGCTCTGGTGCCGGAGCGATCAAGCGGAACAGTTGGGCCGGAATATGAGAATCGGATGGCTCTTCGCACCGAATCAGCGCCGGTGGCACACCTATCACTTTGGCAACGGACTACTCAGTCGTTTCGCGGTCGGCCGGTGGGCGAGCGAACCCCTTCTGTATGACAAAGACACGAGCACGAGCCATCGTAGCCTGCTCACCACTGAGATCGAGGTTGGCCAGCAGATCGTCACGGTCATGGTGACCCATCTTGATCGAGGTGAGATCCGTCCGGCCCAGCTAAAGCACGTGCTGGCCGAATTCTTGGAACACGAGCCGGCGATTCTGATGGGAGACTTCAACACAGACGCCGATGATCCTTTGCTCACGGAGTTCTTCACCGATAGCAACAATGTCGATGCCATCAAGGCCACTCTGAGCGACGCCGGCAATGGAGGGCGGATCGACTGGATTATCACGCGCGGGATGAATGTGCTGTCCGGCGGTGTGGAGCCGGTAGGCGTTTCGGACCACCCCTGCTACTGGGTTGATGTCGAAATCGCCACGACAAGCGCAGCCTCGAATTCCGTCATAGAGGAGTCTACGGAACACTGACCTGTCGTCGACATCACTGCGTCGGCAGAAGGTCACTTCCGACACGTTGAGAATTGCAGACCTCCACATGGTCGATGCTCACGAGGCGTCGGTCCCGTTTGTCCAGCCGTGGGAGGGGATAGATGTCCTGACCGAGGTGCGAGCGCACGGCCTTCCCTTCTGCCAGCCATCGCTCGAAAGTCGCCTGGTCGAATCCTTGGGCGGGGTCCCGGCAGAGCACGCAGCGCAGGACCCGCTGCGACCGCTGCGGTATGCCTGCGAGACGCGGCTCGGTCACGATGCGCTGGGCGACGTAGATGTACTTGTTCGCCAGACACATGGCGGACCAACTCAGGTCGCGCCACGTGCCCCGGGAAGATTCGCGATGGAGGTCGTCCTTAATTTCGACGGCTTGGTCCTCAAAGCGAGCACTGTGCCATAACCGTCGGGCAAAAGCACACGTGGAAACTGACGGTCTCGGCGGCTCCTACGGTACAAACGCGGGGATTCCAGCCCAAGGGCGGAACGCATCCGACAAGGGACACTGCGGGACTCCCGCACGGGAGTTGCCGCATCCGCCTTCTTCTCCTGGATGACGCTGCGTAGTGTCGCCAGTCGTTCCGCGCGGCGCGCTAGGAGACCAGCGGCACGTCCGCCTTGGCGTCGCGCGCGCACCATGGATATGCCAGCATTTCATAGATCGCGGTCAACCACACAATCACGCAGGGTACGACCCGAAGCGAGTGCGCGTTGTAGAAGTCCCTGAAGGGCCCTGGGAAAAGATCGCTAGGTGATAATGACGAAAAGACCAACACGAACAGAAGCAAGCGCCCCCTGAGACGCACAGGTAGCCCGCTCGCAGCACAGAACCATGTGGCGACGCCGCACTGGAGAATTATGTACGTCGGACTCTCGGATCCGGTGCTGAACAAGACCACAAACATGAGCACGCAAGCGAGCGCGAGAAGGCGGAAGCGCAGATCGCGATGGCAAGAAATACGCAAGTACGGCAGAACAAGCAGAAGAAACCCGGCTGCCATAATCGGTAGCTCGGGAATATCCGGGTTGGCCACAAGCCGGCGAATGAAACCGATGACCGATTGATCCGTGAAGCCGCCCAAGGCAGCGTTCAGCTCGCTCTTTTGTGCGAGAGCCACAAACCATTGTACGTAGCTGTCGTTGATGAATTGCAGGGAAGAAAAAAGGGCTGGCAGGAGGTAAAATACCACCGACCAACCTGCAAGAAAGGCCAGAAACCTGACCTTGCGACGGGAGAAAGCGAAAAAGGCCAAACCGACTAATCCATACACCTTGATGAAGGCACCAAGAGCAATGCAAAGCGTCGCCCATACATCCTTGTCGCGCTGCACGTACGTGAAAGCCAGAATAATGAGGGCCGCGATGATGCCATTCGTTTGAAAGTGCCCCTGGTTATTGGCGAAGTCCATCAGGCACACCCAGTAGAAGCCGTTTCGCGCGATCCCAGTCAGCGGCAACGATCGAATCGCAAGAAAGAGAACGCTGGCTGACGTAAGCAGATACAGAAGACACCCAAGCGACAACGGCAGCATGGAAAAAGGCGCCATAAGAACGCTGAAGAGGGGCCCGTATTTGAAGTTGTCCACGTATTCGTGGGGGTAGAATGCGTAGAGGTTTTGCTGGTTCGTCAGGTGAAAGAAGGAATTGCGAAATATGACATAGTTGTTGTAGTTGTCCGCGTGAAATTTCAGGCACGGACTGACTAGCGCCATGAGCAGCCACAAGACAATGACGATTCGAGAGTCCGCGACGATCTGTTTTGCACCCTCTACATACTTGGACGGAATTGGCGACAAATGCAACTTATCGACTCCCAACACGTACCACGAGGTTTGCTACAGACCCTGAACGCAAGTATCGCGCTCTACGAGCAGCCTGTCAAGGGCTCGCGGAGGAAATGGTGTGCGGTACACTCTACGAGACCTCGAAGTCGCAATTCTTCAAAAAAACCTTGCACGAGCTGTGTCGAAGCGAGATGTTATGCGGAGCTTGGAACATGACTGGGCCGTCGAGTAGCGATTCGGCGGATGACACACGTATTGGCAGCACGGTAAGGGGAGACAGGTCTTATGGTCACACATCTGCATGTCGCG
>CAZGRF010000489.1:0-3204 GCA_964527825.1 uncultured Pirellulales bacterium | reverse complement strand
GGCCCCTCGGGCATTGCGGCTGGCAAAGATACGCTGGTACTGGTTGGCGTCACCCATGACCAGCAGAAACGTCGGCAGCAGGTAGTTGATGAGCTGCGTGGGGGAATACACACCCCAGAACTGCATGTGTCGGGGCTTGTCTGCCATGGTGGCAAAGGCGGTACGCATGCCTTCGAAGCCGCCGGCCTTGAGTAGCAATACCGGGAAGGCGATGAACAGCGACACGGTGATGATGGTCCCTGTGACGATGTCTGCGTAGGCCAGGCTCATCAGACCGGCCGACATCGTGTAGCCGACGATGAAGACCGCTGCGATAATCGTGGCCTTCTCCTTGGTCAGTCTCGGCTCCACCAGGTCCAGCTTGCCCGCCTCGAGCACGGAGCTCAGGCGGTATGTGCCCGCGTCGTGCGCTGGGAACTCCATACGCAGCCGGGCGACGTTGTTCCGTTTGATCGCAACGTGGTTGGCTTGGCCGGCCAGCTTCTGATCGGCCTCGACAATCTGGTCGGGCGGCACCACCTCGACATCATAACGCACCGGTCCACGCAGCTCCTCCGTGCTTGTGACCGGCGTCCACTCGATGGAGGTCTGACCGGTGAAATCTGGATTGGGTGTGAAGACGACGCGGCCTCTGGTCAATTGCCGGCGCATGACCACGTCTCCGGCCTGCAAGGGAACGGGGGCTTTGTCTCCTGTGATGACTTCCAGGACCGCGCCGCCAGCATTGAATTGATAGCTGACGATCACCATATAGGCGATCACGAGAGCCACCACCGCCAGAAGCCGTGCGACTTGGCCGTAGCGGGACCCGATGATCTCGGGGACGGTCGAGACCTCGATGGAGCGGGCCTTGTAGGCGATCAGCGAGAGCAGGATCAATCCGAGAAACGTTCCCAGAGGAATGACCAGGGCCGCGGCGCCTGTCTTGTAGGTCTGCTCGGCGTTGCCAACGATCGAGCCGGTGCCGATCCAGACCGCGAGCATAGTGCAGACCAGAATCCAGGGCGACAGCGTCCGGCCGGCTACGGCGAAGTCCGCCTCGGTCTTGACCTGACGTGACTTGTAGATGCCGATGCCGGTCAGGCCCAGCAGATAGACGAAGATGGCAGCTAGGTAAATCATGTCACTCGATAAACTGTTTGACGAAGAACTTGGGTGTTAGCGCCTCGCCGGTGGAGCGGGCGATCATCTCATTCCACGGATAAAGGGCCCCGGGACCGAAGACCTTATCACGGAAATAGGCACCAACGCGTTTGTCGCCAACATAGCTGACGCTGGCGTCCGATTCAAGGGCGAGCACCTGATGGACGATGTGGTGGTGCCATTGCGAGGCCAGCAGCTCGCCCAGCATGTAGTTGTGATAGTAGCAGGGAGCGGTGGTGAAGTGCAGCTTCGAGGCCCAGCCCGCATCGGCAGGGCCGGGAGGGCGTTTGAGCAACTGGTGCTTCTCCACCAAGTCCCACCACAATGTGTTCAGATTCTGGTCGGGGTCAGCGTACAAAGCCTTCTCGAAGTTGTACATGACCAACGCCCAGCGGACGAACAGGATTTGCTGGAACCGCAAATATCGGTCGCTGACTCTTTTGATCGTGGCCGTCTCTTCGGGTGACAGCCCTAGCATCTGCTGCATCCAGGCAGCGTTGCGGCTGAGCCGGCCAAAGAACATGGCAGCCGCCTCGGTGGTGAAGCTGTGTGCCGGCTCGCGCAGCAGCCACGGCTCGGACCGGTCGTGGTACTTGCTGTACAGCGCGTGACCCAACTCGTGCAGAAGGGTCTCCATCCAGCGCTCGGTGTCCTGCAGATTGGCGAGCACGCGGACGTCACCTTCGCGGTCGGCGTCGAACCCATAGGCATGGGGATATTTGCCCTCGCGGTCATACAGGTCACTGCGGGCCAGGATATCGTCTATCGGCAGGCCCACGCCGTCGTAGAACTTCCGGGCCAGCTCTTTGACGTCCCGGCCTTTGTAGTACTCGTCCAGGTTCAGCTCGTATACGAGCGGCGTTCGCTGGAAGAACGGGTCGTGGTAGTGCCAGGGCATCAACTTGTCGGGGGCGATCCCATACCCCGCCGCGAGGATCCCGTCCAGCTCCTTCTTGAGCTTGGCGAACGGCTCTCGTGTCAACTCGTCCAGCTCCGCGAACATCTGGTCGAGCCCCGCGACGTTCTGCTCGCCTGTCACGATGGTCATCGCGTGGAAGTTGTCGAAGCCAAGACTGCGCGCCGCCTCATTGCGCAGCCGGACCAGTCGGAGGAAGTCATCGATAATCACGTTGCCGACCTGCTTGCTGGCGCGCCAGGCGGCCTCACGCCGGGCAACGTCCTGTTCGGTGGTCATGATCGTGTAGATGTCGCTCATCGTGACTTTCTCGTCGCCGATCGTGCCGCGATAGCTGTTGTAGGTCTCCTGGACCTTGGCGTCCAATTCCACGATCTGCTTGAGCAAGTCGGGCGCGATCTGGTTTTGCAGGTAACTGTAGTAGAGCTTGTCAAGCTGGCGGACCAAGCGAGGGTCGTGAATTTGCCCCGACTCCCGGAATGCCTTGATCTGGGCGAAATCCCCTCGGCTGCTGTAGATCTGACGGATATCCAACTGCAAGCCCTCGAACTTCTTGAATGCTTCGGGCTTGCCCGTGGTGGTCGCCTCCCAATAGGCGAGATTCGCCCGCGTCCACAAGGGAGCCACCTGGGCGACGTGGGCATTGATGAAATGTGAAAGCTCGGCTTCCTGCGAGCGCGGCTTACACCCTAACGGAGTCAAGGTCGCGGCCAGCACGCCAGAGACGATCAGTGCCATTCTCACGGTAACACTCCTAATGAAGTCCTGTGAAGCCGCGCAGTTTAGCACATGCCGGACGTCGTCGCAATGTCTCGGCAGCGGGCGTGGCGAGAATGACTTGGCTGGGGTCACCTACCGATCGCTTCAGAAAGCTTGCTGTTCGGTGCGGGCGATGATTTCGTCTTGCAGATCTGCGCCGAGGTCCACGAAGTAGTCGCTGTAGCCGGCGACGCGCACGATCAGGTCGCGGTTCTGGTCGGGGTGCTTTTGGGCCTCGCGCAGGGTCTCGGCGTCGACCACGTTGAATTGGATGTGATGGCCATCCAGCCGGAAGTAGGACCGGACGAGTTGTGTGAACTTGTCGAGTCCCTCGTCATTGTTGAGGACCTGGGGATTGAACTTCATGTTGAGCAAGGTCCCGCCGG
>CAZGRF010000488.1:0-3205 GCA_964527825.1 uncultured Pirellulales bacterium | reverse complement strand
CACGGCTCCGAGCGCTTTCAGTACGGCGATGGCCGGGGCGGCCAGCCGCACATACTGCTCGTACTCCCAGAGATGCTCGTACAGATGGCTCTGGACGCCGAATTCTTCGAAGAGACGCCGCTTGAATTCGTTCAGCATGCCGACGTCCATATAACGCACGTCGATCAGCACGACTTCGGGTGAGCTTCGGATGCCGGTTTGCACGTCGACGAAGGCACGCCTTCCGTAGACGATGCCCACGTTGTAGAGGCTTTCTATCTTGCGGAAGGCCGAGCTGTAGCCTGGATTGACAAGACCGTCGATAGACGAGTATAGCACCTCGCCGTCCTCGCCAAGTCTGGTCTCGACCGAGCCTTCGGTTGTGAACAACGGACTGACAAGGATCGAGCGGCCGACGGCTTCCAGATACGATGGACAGGTGAAGAAGCCTTGCAGAACGGCTCCAATGCCCCCGATCTTGCCGGCGGCTTCATGTGTGACGTGTACGGCGATGTTCTCCTCGGCCATGTGAGCTCTCCACGTCGTTACAGATCGATCCGAGTTGTGCGGTCCACACCTAAAGCGTACGCAATGCTCTGGGCAGAACCAAACCGAGATGACCTGCAATAGGAAGGGATTCCAAGGGGCCGAGAAAACGAGGCAGTCTACCCTGTGGGCCGAGGCGTTTTCGGAACCGGGCGGGCCGCGCGGATGAGCTAGCTGATTCGAGTTCTTAGGTTCCTGATGAACCCTGAAAGGACGTGCGGTGGGATATCCATCAGTTCCGGATCGGGCGGGTCGCTGGTGGCGATCTGCTCGAGGATTTCCTTGGATTGGCGGCGGTGAGATGCGATCGACTCGACCGTGCGCTGCGCCTCGTCGAGATCTCCATCAGCCATCTGTCGCAAATAGCGAATGATGATCTCCGTCAGTCTCTCGCTGCTGATATCCGTCGCCGAACCCGACGGCGGAGCGGCCGTCTCGGGGATACTCCTCTCTTGCAGAATATTCTGCGTAATCTGAAAGGTCTCCGCCAGCAGCCGCTTCTGTCGCTCCGCCTCAGTCTCGTCTATGGGGGCCAGCTTGAGTTCCTCGTCGTCGTCTGCCTGTGGGACGTAGACCTTGTTGTGGCAGGCCGGACATTTCCCCCACTTGCCGCCAGCATTGTCGGGAGCGTCAATCCTCTTGCCACAGTGGTCGCAGTGAAACTTGATCGACATTTTTCAACCTCACCGGAAGATGTCAGCTCTGAGCGTGATGCTCGGCCACCACGTCAGTGGTGATCCCGCCGCGAGGAGTGAACCGGGCCGTCACTTTCATCCAACGCGGCTCGCACGCACCCCTCAGATCGTCCAATATATCATTCGTCAGCGACTCGTAGAAGATGCCTTTGCTTCGGTAGCTCTGCAGGTAGAACTTGAGGCTCTTCAACTCGATACAACTCTTGTTCGGGCAGTACTCAACGATGATTTCGCCGAAGTCCGGCTGGCCGGTTCGCGGGCACACGCTCGTGAATTCCGGACATCTGATTGTGATCCGATAATCACGGTGTGGTCGCGGATTGTCAAACAACTCGATCTTGTTACGTTCGTCCATGGTAGTGCCCGTTGCCGGCGATTACCCACAGTATAATGCTGTCCTGACGGGGGGACAAGTCCGAATTGGGGGGCTACAGCGGAATCTGTCCCTCGCCAACGGCTCCGGCTGTTCCCCTGTGGGCGTCCATCTGCTATAGTAGGCAACGACAGCAACGGGCAGGGCTGATCGCTCCTCGGTCCCGTAGCAGTGGATTCCTGAGGTTATCGTTCCATGGCGAGCGCTAGGGCGGTTGTACTGTTGAGCGGCGGGCTCGATTCCGCGACGACGCTGGCTGTTGCGCAGAGCGAGGGTTTCAGCAGGTGCTACGCCTTGACTTTTCTCTACGGGCAGCGCCACCGCCGGGAGGTTGAGGCGGCCCGAAGGATAGCCGCTTCACTGGGGGTAGTCGAGCATCGTGTTGTCGAGATCGACCTTGCCGCCTTCGGAGGGTCGGCTCTGACCGATGCGGATGTGCAAGTGCCGAAGGACCGCGATCAGATCGGCGCCATGACGGGCATTCCGCCGACGTACGTGCCCGCTCGGAACACCATCTTCCTCAGCTACGCCCTGGCGTGGGCAGAGGTGCTGGGCGTCTTCGATATCTTCATCGGGGTCAACTCGACCGATTACAGCGGCTATCCCGATTGTCGGGCTGAATTCATCACGGCCTTTGAGACCGTGGCCAACCTGGCCACGGCGGCAGCGGTGGAAGGGAAGGGGCGATACCGGATCCACGCGCCCATCATCAACATGACCAAAGCCGAGATCATCCGCGCCGGCGCCAAGTTGGGTGTGGATTACTCGCTGACCCACAGTTGTTACGATCCGGACCCGGCCGGTCGAAGCTGTGGCCGCTGCGACTCCTGTCGCTTGCGGCTGAAGGGCTTCGCAGAAGCCGGACTGACAGACCCTGTCCCCTACGTTCCTCGTGACCCGTAGCAAGGTGTTGCATGCGCGCGACCGAGATCTTCTACTCTCTGCAAGGCGAGGGAATGCTGGCCGGTGTGCCGAGCGTGTTTCTACGCCTGGCAGGCTGTCCCCTGCGCTGCCGGTGGTGCGACACGGCCTACGCATGGGATTACGCTGCGGGCATGGAATATGACCTGGCGGACTTAGTCGCCGGAGTGGAGCGGTTTCCTTGCAGGCATGTGGTTATCACCGGAGGCGAACCGATGGTCGGCGCCGATCTCATGCCCCGGCCCGGCTTGGCCGATCTGACCCATCGCCTCAAGCGCTTGGACGAGCACATCACGATAGAAACGGCAGGCGTGACGTTCGTCCCCGATCTGGCCTGTGATCTGATGAGCATCAGTCCTAAGCTGAGCAACTCGATCCCGAGCAAGACGAGGCCTGCAGGGTGCGCCGATTCGAGGCTTGATGTTGCGCCGATTCGGAAGTTGATCGACCGTTACGACTACCAGTTGAAGTTCGTGGTGGAGTCGGCAGACGATCTGGCAGAGATACGCAAGACACTGGATGAGATCGGCGACGTGGATCGGCGGAAGGTGATGCTGATGCCTCAGGCGGCAAACCGGGAAGAGCTGATGGCGAAGGGGCCGATGGTGGCCGAGCTCTGCATGAGGACCGGCTTTTGCTATTCGCAGCGGCTCCAGGCGATGTTGTGGAGTGGCGAAAGAGGTCGATAGAT
>CAZGRF010000487.1:0-3217 GCA_964527825.1 uncultured Pirellulales bacterium | reverse complement strand
AGAAGACCACCTCGACATCCTGCAATGGAAGATCGCCGCGATTCTCGATGGCCGCGTGAATCATCGCCACCGCGCCGGGCGCAGGATTCGCGGGGTCCACAACCAGGGATTCGGAGACCACGGCCAGATCGTCGGCCAGAGTGTGTCGCAAGACGTACAGGTCTGTACGGCCAGGTTGCGGGATATTCTCGAGGCGATGCATTTGGCCCTCGATTTCCACCTCCATGTCGGTCCGCAGCGTCTGCGTCTTTAGGTAGGCGATGACCAGTTCGCCGCCATCGCAGGTGAGCGACAGTGCCGTCTCCGCATGCTCATCGGCGGTCAGTTGTCGCGGCAAAGACCAACAGTCGAGGTCTGCATCATAGAAAGACGCGACAATATCCACGCCGTTGGGGCCCTGTACCGTGTAGGCGACGGCGGCCCCACCGGGCATTGTGACTGCGTCGAGCGACGGTGCCTCGTTCGCCAGTGTGTATTCGCTGTAAACCGCTCTCGGATTCCAATCGTCCAGTGGCGAATAAAGCAGCGTCCCATCGGCACTCCATACGCACATCGGCACGCCGTACGGCGCTACAAGCGTCGGCATCGCGTCTTCGACAAAATCGCTGGTCAACTGAACCGCCGTCTGCCACGCACCGTTGGCGGTCCAGAGCAGGTAGAGCTCACAGTCCGCCGTAGTATTGGGGTCTCCGTCTTCATCGACGGCCAGCACCACGTGTCCCTCGCCCGAGTCGTCGGCTACGAATGCACAATCCACGATACTCTTCTGTGCCGACCACAACGTTTGTGGCTCGTCCCACCCGTTGCCCGACCATTTCACGAACATCAGCCGGCCGACGGAACCGCCGTCTCCAGCGGTGGCACTTTCTTCGCCGGCAATCCACAGGATGCCGGGCGTCGTGCCCAACGCAATCGCCATCGGCTGGGAGTCGATCCCTGCATTGGACGTCAGTTGTTCCGGCGTGCTCCAGGTACCCGTGCTGGGGTCAAACGAGGCGGTGACAATCTCCATGTGAGGAGCAATCTGCCCCGGCTCGTTCGTATCCGAAATGTCGCCCGAAACCCGCTCCCACGCGGCCAGGGTTGTGCCGGAGTCCACAGCAACGATACTCGGGCCGAACTCCGCCGCCTGGTCATCCGTAATGCGGTCGAGTACCCATGGCTGATCGTCTGTCTGATGCAACGTGCCAATATCCGTCGCTGCATACCAGGGCTTGTTAGGATCGTGCAGGCAGAACAGGATGAGTCGTTCTGAAGGCCCGGAGAGCAGGACAGGACTCGCCAGCGGTACGACGTTCTCCACAAGTCTTGTTTCCTGGGAGACCTCGCCCTGGACGGAGAGAGCATGTAATCGCCCGCCTGAGCTGCCTTCGCCCGCCAGAAGGTTCATCTGTCCCCAGCGCAAACAACTGTCCCCGATCGGCTGCCACTCGCCCTCCAGCGACGACCCGCGTATCGCCGCCATGGCCACAACCTTCGATTGTTTGTCGGGTCCAAACCAGATTGTCATCGCCACCTCTTTTGCAAACCGATACGACCAGGCGTTTACAAATACTCCGACGTACGCTCTGAACGTGACACCTTGGAATTCCCACGGCTCCGGACAGATCCTAAACTCTGGCGTTCCCGTCCCACCGGCATAGACACCTGCCTCCAGCTTCCAGCCCCATTTTTTGAGTACGAATACCACTTGGCCTTCGAGTCCGAGAGTGACTGAGCCGTTTACTGAACTTGCTCCAAACCAACATTCGGCGGTCTCGCCGGGTTCGTATTCCCCTGATAGTGCTCCTCCCAGGATCAGGTATAGGCGCCACTTCAGGCCCTTAACCAGAGGCCCTGTGATCACATTGTCCTTCATCACGGTTATAGTAGGGACCGCTGCGGGAAAGACAGCACCTACCACATCAATGACCGGGCCTCCGACTCCTGCCTTCCCCGAAAGAGACAGCTTCCAACTTCGGCTCATCTGCGGTGGTTCGGACCCGCCGAACATGATGGTCAAGTCTCCAATCACGTCAATACGCGCTTCGCCCAGCACTTCCACCGAAGAAGTGTCGATGGTCAGGCTGCCCCTGCCGAACCCGCCAGTCAAGCCACTGAGCTTTCCAGCCCGCGGGTCAAAGGTCAGTTGATGCTCGTACCCTAACAAGCCCTTCGTGGAGACTTTTACGGATTCGCCGGAAGTGTCCCAGAGAGTATACGATTGCCCGAACCTGAGATTATAGGGCTTCCCTGATAACGGGGCCTCCCAGTCAACAGCGTCTAGAACGGCCATTAGCCATTCGACGGCCGGAGAGGAATACAAATATGCTCCCGTGTTCAGTGTTGCTCTCTTTCCTTCTCCATTCACGACTTCAACCTCCAGTTCGCTGTACTCGGAAGTGGCGGCTGGGACTGGGATGTTCAGGCTTGCCAGCGCCTTGCCTGCCCCAAGGTCGGTGACCTTCGGCGTATGCGAAGTCCCCGCCATGTTAAAACGCACCGAGCCTGGCGAGCCGTTCCAGGCCACGACGACGGAGAAAGACAGGTCCCCCGGCAATCCTTCAATGAAGTGCTTGCCGTCTGGCGAATTGAAATCAAATGCCACCGGCTCGAGCGACTCCGGCGTCAACCGGAACGTCTCATCCTTTGTCTCGCCGGCCGCCAGCGAAACGTCTCGGCTCTGTGCGTAATACCCAGTCTTGCCCACGTTGGCCGTGTATGTGCCGGGGTTCAACCCGGTGAACGCAAACTTACCCTGCCCATCCGTGGTCGCAGTCCCTGCTGCCGGGCCCGTAAGATCGACCTTTGCGCCGGCCAAAGGCCCTTGGGCCCGTCCCTGAGCATCCAGTTCGATGGCCACACCGGTCAGCCCAGCCTGTCCTGGGTCAGCCTTAACCACAACGGTCCACACTTCTTCGGCTCCGTAACTGTTGGCCAAATCGAGAGGAGCGAATGCAACCCGGTACGTCCCGGGAGTATTGAACGTGTGGGTCCATGCGGCGGTGCTGCCGCTGGCCGAACCGCTGAAATAGGCATACGTTTGGAGCACGCCATCAAGAGACACCTCGCAAAGCCACAGATCGTCGGCCGGATCGGTGCCCTCCAAGGTGAATGTCAGTGGAACTCCCGCATTGACCGTCGCGGGACTGCCCGGACTCACGATGGTTCCGCTGGGGTTGTGGGCCTCCACCACGACGGTCCACGTGCAGGCGGTTCCGTAGCCGCTGGTCAGATC
>CAZGRF010000486.1:0-3229 GCA_964527825.1 uncultured Pirellulales bacterium | reverse complement strand
TGGGGCTGGGGCGCTCCCATTGCCGACTATTTCGACCGCACGCGCATCAACGTGGAGAATCGCGCCCTCGGCGGCACGAGCAGCCGGACGTATCAGACGTTGGGATTGTGGGACAAGGTGCTGGCCGATATGAAGCGAGGCGATTTCGTCATTATGCAGTTCGGCCACAACGACAGCGGTCCCGTTAACGACAATTCTCGGGCGCGTGGCACGATCAAAGGCGTTGGCGACGAAACCGAAGAAATCGACAATCTCCTCACGGGCCAGCACGAAATCGTGCACTCCTACGGCTGGTATATCCGCAAGTACATCACCGACGTCAAGGCCAAAGGCGCGACGCCGATTGTCTGCTCGCTCATACCGCGCAACCGCTGGCAGGATGGCAAGGTCAACCGATCGTCTGAGGATTACGCCAAGTGGGCCGCCCAGGCCGCTGCGGCTGAAGGCGCGGACTTCATCGCTCTCAACGACATCATCGCGGACCGTTACGAAGAAATCGGCCGGGAGAAGGTCACAGCCCTGTACTTCCCCCAGAGAGAGACCACGCATACCAATGCCGCGGGCGCGCGGTTCAATGCCGCCTGCGTGGTGGACGGGCTCAAGGCCCTTGACGATTGTGCCCTGGCCAATTACCTGAAGAAAGCGACGCGGTAAGGGCAACCTCCTGTAGTTGCCCAGGGTGGGTACAGACGCCCGCCCCTACTCCCGTTTGCTTGAAAGTGCGAATAGGACCGAGGAACCGAGTATTCCCGCTTGCCCTGCCCGACCGGGCAGGCTACAATTGTGGCTGAAGGTTGGAGAGAATCGCGTGACGACAGTGTAAGAGGCGAACGAAATAGGTGGCTTTCCCTGGTTCCCCCTGGAGACAAGACCTATGCGTATCGTGCTTGTGATGACCGCTACGCTGGCGATCCTCGGTATCGGTTGTACTGAGAGCGGACCGGATGCAGGTGCAGGCGAAGAGCAAGCGGTGGTCCCCATGGTGCCAGTGCAGAAACGGGCCCAGGAGAGGAATCCCCTGGGCTGCACCATCCGCAGCGAATCAGAATGCGAACTGGGCAGGGCGCCGAAGGTGTCGGTCACCCTCAGTAACCAAACCAACGCAGATGTCTATCTCGTCGGAAGCCTGGACGCCTCCGACTGCAAGTGGCGGTACCCGCACTGCTACTTCGAGGTGACTGGGCCGGACGGCAAGTCTGCCGTCCAGGGGGCAGCGCGGTGCGGGAACATGAATACGCTCCGGGAGAAGGACTTCGTCAGAGTGCCGCCGGGCGGTACATTCGACCCTTACCAGCGCGTGGATGGCTACGGTTTCTTTCCGGCCCACCAGCTTAGCCCAGACACCTTTCGGATGCCGGGCGAGTACCGCATTCAGTTCGTGTACTCTACCGATAGCAATAACCTATTCGAGTGGGGCGGCGACGGGCGTACCGAGGTTGCCTCCGACGAGAAGCTGATCGGTATGTTCAAGCAAGTGCCCAAAGTCGAAGTCAGGAGCAACGAGGTCAAGGTCACCGTTAGGTAGAATCACGTCGAACGGCGTGCTGCACAGTCGTAGGGTGGGTTCTGAACCCACTCGTTTGATCTGGAATTGGACGGCGTTAAGGCCGTCGCTTAGTCACTGCGTGTGGTGCAAGATGAAGAAGAAAGCAAAGGTCATTCTCGGCATTGTCTTTGCCGTCTTGGGTATCCTTGCAGTTGCCTATGTCGCTCTGTACCTGGCCATGGCGCAGATGTTCTCTAGCCCAGTGCTTGCTGTAGTGCCTTCGCCGAAAGTTCCGGAGGACGAAGTGTGGTTACTGGAATGGGGACTCCAGGATCGTGGGATCTCTTTGTTCGTCAAATCGCCGTCGTTTAACGGCGGCAAGCCAAAGCGAATCACGCCTCTTGATTGCGATGGGCTGTACTCTTTCAAGCAGCTTCGCTTTTCAGATGACGGACGCCTTGCTGTCTTTTCGCTTCAGCTTGCCGGAGGCGACAGGCCCGAAGTGGCAGCCTTTGCCTTTGATTTCTCAACCGGCGAAGCCATCTTGCCGCCGTGGCAAGGAACGAACACAACATCTCGAGAAACACTGGACGAGTGGAAACAGAACGCTGAGAGGGTTGCAGCACTTGCTGATGCACACGGCGGACTGACGGATCACGGTCTTGCACGCGAGGACTTCAGAAAGTGCTCACGCAAGATCTGGTTCTGGCAAGTGCCCTGAGGCTGAAGGTAGCGGTATACAATCAGCGAGACAAACACCGCTGTACGGGTATCCGCAGCGGTCGTATTTGCTTCCTTCCCCTATGACACAGGTGCGAGCTGGCCCTGGAACGCGGCGTCAGGCGTTGATCTTCTTGAGCAGCCAAGCCATGTTTTGGCCGAGGGTTTGCATGGTCTTGAGGCCCTCTTCGTCCTGCTCGACTTCGCCGATGCCGCGGCCGATGCCCATGTTCCAGTAGATCGAGCCAGGGACGATCATCTGGCCGATCAGGAAGAAGTGGTTGATCGAGTCGAACGCGTGGACGAAACCGGCCCTTCGTGCTGCGACGACCGCCGCACCGGCCTTGCGCCTGAGCATGTCGCCGTTGCCTCGCGTAACGTAGCCCGCCCGGTCGATCAGGGCCTTCATCTCAGACGTGATGTCCGCGAAGTAGACCGGTGAGGCCAGGATGATGCCGTCGGCCTCGACCATCTTGGCGATGCAGTCGTTGACGATATCGCCGGTAATGACGCAGCGCTGATTCTTGTTCTCGCGGCACTTGCCGCAGGCGGTGCAGCCCCGGATGGTCTGGCCGGCCAACTGGACCAGCTCCGTTTCGATGCCTTCTTTCTCCAGCTCCGCGAAGACGCGTCGGACGAGGATCGCCGTGTTTCCGTCCTTGCGGGCACTGCCGTTGAATGCCACTACCTTCATGTCTGCATGTCCTTTCTGCCGTTAGGGTTACGTCGTAGCGGTATTGGGCCGCATCTTATCGGATGGTCCGGTAGGCTGCAAGGGGGAGATCGGTCCTAATCTGACCTGCAGGACTGACAGGATCTATGGCCTTCGGCCGCGGCATTTTCCCGGCAATAAACGAAAGCGCCTTGCGACCACCCTAATGTGGCCGGATTGCCGGCCGGGAAAAAGTCAATCAATGGGGCAAGAGAGGTTTTAAGGAGTGATATCATGATTACCAAATGGCTGAAACTGGGTGTGATGGGAACCGTTGGCTTGGGACTTCTGGGCGGGCTGATCTTCGGCAA
>CAZGRF010000485.1:0-3231 GCA_964527825.1 uncultured Pirellulales bacterium | reverse complement strand
GATGGCGTACTTGCCCTTGCCGGCCGCGATCTGGCCCTGGATTTCCTGGATCATAGTTGCGACTCTCCACACAATACCGGCGCACAGGCCGGACACACGCAATCCCGGCACGCCGGGAATCGCCCTTGTCAGGTCAGACACGCATTATAAGACCCCGCCGCCGCCCTTACCAGAAAAACCCCGCGCAATCGCCCCGCTGACCGAAATCCGCCGCTTTCCCGCCGCAAGACCGCGCCGCACGATGGAATCAGTTCTCGCCTGTCTCTGCTGCGCTATCTTCGGTCTGCTCCCACCGCAGCCGCGGATAACCTCGTCCCTCAACGACTTTCCAAATGCTGTCGAAATCCCATCCAGCGAAGCTCCTCTGTTGCGTCATTTGCTCATCCGTCAATCCCGATCCGAAGTCGTTGACGGGCGCGGCCTCACCGGGACGAAGCAGGAAGTATGATTGAGTCACTGTGCCCTGGAGATTGCCCCCCAGCAAGCTCCCGAGGTTCTCACACGCATCCGCCCCAGATACAGGACCGACGGCATAGCAGTTGTCGATCATACCTTCGGACACAAAACGCGTGCTGACCCCTACGGCGGTTCTGCCGCTGATCATGTGATAGTTGTGCCCTGCCAGGCCGCCAACCGACCGACTGCCTTCCCCCGCGTGAACCGAGACGGTGGCGTAGCAGTCAGACAACCGCATGATGTTCTCACCGACCAACCCCCCGACATCTTGAGAACCGCTTCCGGCTTCGACGACGCCGCTGGCACAAGACTCGCTGAGAGTGCCTGCGTTCAGCCCTACCAGACCGCCAACGATCCAGCTCTTTCCCACCAAGACCGTTCCTTCGGCACGGCACCGAGTCACGCGTCCTGAGTTGTTCCCCGCTAACATGCCTACGCATTGCGATTCCGATCCAACCTGGATCGTGACGCCTTCGAGCCGAAGACAGCGGACCTCTCCGCCACCGCCGATGACGCCGAAGAAGCCAACGTCCGATGCAGGCACGTCCGCGCGGCCCAGCGTCAGGTTGCGTACGGTATGGCCCTTCCCGTCAAACGTGCCCCGGAAGGATGACTGACCGTGGCCGCCAATACAACCCATCTCTACCCCGGCCAAGTCCAGATCGGATGTGAGAACAAAAGACCTGTCCCACGCCGTGGTGGTCAGGCTGAGCCGTGCGAGTTGATCTGCGGTGGCAATTCTGTGCGGGTCCTCCGGCGTGCCATGGCCGTCGAGCCAGTCAAGCACCGGCGGAAGGATGGCTTGCCCGACCGTTCCTTCCCACACAAGCCGAGGGTAATCAACTCGGCTATGAAGGATCCAGTTGGGATCACCTGCCCAGCCACTGCGGCTGAGTGTCTCGGCGTCCTTCATCTGATCGGTCGTCAGTCCCAAGCCGTCGCCGCTCACCTGCGTGCTGCTGCGTTGCACATCCCAGAATGAGCCAACAACGGAGCCACCGTTGCGGGAGCCTACCAACCCGCCGACCTTCCGTGCTCGTTCGCCGGCGGTGACTGCCCCAATGGCATAACTGCGTGCGATCGAGCCACCGCGCGTTCCCCCTACAAGGCCGCCGAGGGCACTGCTATCCGCGCCGCTGACAACGGTAGTGTCGGCGTAGCAACCGGCGATCCGTCCGGCGTGGGTCCCCACGAGGCCTCCCAGTTTCTTACAGGCTCCGTTTCCGGATACGAGGCCATCGACCCGGCAGCCCACAACATGGCCGAGATTGATGGCGGCGAGGACGCCGAGATTCTCACTCCCACTCTCGCCCAAGATCTGCGCGTCACGAATGGCAAGGTTGCGGACGGTGGCGTTTCCGTACAATCGTCGAAACAGACCAAGGTATCCCGGACCGCGCACGGTCAGACCGCGCACGGCGAATCCCGCGCCATCGAACGTCCCGTCAAAACCCCACACCGGCGCGGTTGTCCAGACGATGCCTGTCAGGTACACATCCGCCGTCAGCTTGTAGCAGGCCGACCAGTCGTAATGGCACAGTGCGCCCAGATCTTCCGCCGTCGCGATCAAATAGGGATCCTCTGGTGTACCGGCGCCCCTGAGCGCGTGGGGCTTGTATGTGTCGGACAGTACCGTCAGTTCGGGATACGTCCGACCGTCACGCAGAAGCCACAGATCGGCTGTTCCGTTGGTACGCTCTCCAACGAGATCCCACCCGGCTGCCTGGAAGGTGGCGGGGTTCTGCATCTGCGCCGTCGCAAATCCTTGGCCCGCCGCGCTCTTGGAAACGCCACTGCTTTCGACATCCCAGAAGCAGTGGCATATGGCACTGTCCGTCTCGCTGCCGACAAAACCACCAGCCTCGCGGTCGGAGGTAACCTCGCCGGTCGCGTAGCAGTTCGCAACCGCGCTCTGGCGACTCGAACCTATGAATCCGCCGACCGACCTCTCACCGGAGACGGATCCAGTCGCGTAACAGTTGGTGATCACACCCTCATCGGCGCTGCCGGCGAATCCACCAACGTCAGCGTTACCCTTGACCTTCCCGCTGGCGAAGCATTGCATCATCTCACCCTGCTGCCTCCCCACGAAACCGCCACAACCAGAGACAAGCATGCTCAGTACACTCGCCTGCGGTCCGCTACCCGCAGCCACGGAGACGTCGCCAGCGGCGTAGCAGTTGGCTACAGGCCCGGAACTGGAGCCCATGAGGCCGCCGACGGCGCTGGTGCCCTCGACCGTGCATGTGGTATGGCAGTGAATGACGGGCCCAAAGAAGTTCCTGCCAACCAGACCGCCGACGAAACCCCCACCGCGGACTCTTCCCGCGGCGTGGCAACGCAGAAGGGGGCCATGGTTCTCCCCCACCAGACCGCCGTGCATGTCGCTCCCGTAACCCAAGCCGCTGATCTCAACCTCCGCGTGGCAGTCAGCAATGGTGCCCCAGTTTTGTCCTACCAGTCCACCGGTGCGATGGGTACCACTCATTCTGCCGCGCGCATGGCAGTTGGTAACCCGACCGTTGTTCTGCCCGGCGAGGCTGGCGACGGAGTTGGTCCCCTTCACAGATGTGGCTTCGATGCCGAGATCCCAGATACGCCCCGTCGCGTCCACGTTCCCGAACAGTCCAACATAGTGTGCCCTCGCGTTGGAGATAGTCAGCTTGACAATCCGGTGCCCGTTGCCGTCAAGGCTGCCGGTGAAGGGTGGGCCGACATGATTCCGCAGGCCGGGGGACTGGATGGTATCAGGGGCAATCACAGCCTGTGTGAAGG
>CAZGRF010000484.1:0-3232 GCA_964527825.1 uncultured Pirellulales bacterium | reverse complement strand
CGGTGCTGCCGTCAGAGACGTACACGAGGCCCATCTTGTCAACGCAGACTCTCTGCGCGTTGCCGAACTCACCGTCTTCGGAGCCATACGTGCCCCAGCCTGTGAGGAAGTTCCAGTCCTTGTCGAACTTGAGGATCTTGTAGCCGGAAGTGGCTACGAAGAAGTTGCCCCACTGGTCAACGGCCATGTCCATCGGCATTTCGGGAGCCTCGAGCCAGGCAACGATCTCCTTGAACTGACCGGAGACTCCGAACTTCTGGATTCGACCGGTCTCGTCACCGACGTAGAGATAGCCTCGCGGCCCCTGGACAATGGAAAGAGGCCCGGAGAGCTGGCCCGGGCCCGTTCCCGATTCTCCCCAACTCCATTGGAATCCGAACTCGGGCACGAACTTGACCACTTCATCGCTGGCTGCGAGAGTGACATAGATGAACTCCCGATTCTGGTGAGAAAACCATTCCTTTCCTGCAGCTATCGAGGTATACGAAGGTTGCTCACACCCTATGGATTTCCAAGTGTCGGCGTTCGTCCCTGTGACCTTAAGGAGCCATGGGGTATTGTCGTCTCGATCCCGGACTGATGTACAATACAATCCACTTTCCGTGTGCACGAGATCGTCGATAAGCCATTCTATGGCGGCACTCTCGTTTTCCCATTGGTCGATAAACTCTCCCGTTCTCCTGAACCTCTGGATCCTCTCGTTCCCGGGATCCCCTACGTAGATGATGTTCGCACCTTCCCAGTGAGGCGAGATGCCAGTCGGTCCTTTCCCTTCCGAGCCGCCTTCCGCCGAAAAGAGCCCTGGCTCAGTTCCTGGGCCGCCCCACTTCCTGAGGAAACGATACAGATGCGTGGTCGGAAGCTTCGCCGGCACAACGAGAACCTCGATGCCCGACGAGTACTGCAGATCATCTGTTACGGTGAAGACACGGTAGAAGTACGTTGCCAGGTTGGTAAGATCCGTGTCGACGAAGCGTGTTGTTCCTTCGGCGTTCGACACCACGATGCGATCGCCGCCGACGTTTTGGCCGGGGGTGTATGCTTGTCCGGCTTGTGGACGCCAAGAGGCGATACTGCTCCGGGACCGGACAACGAGTGTACTTGCGTAATCGGGCGCAGACGGATTGGCCCATTGAAGCACAGCACGCCCGTCGCCTGGCGTGGCAATCAAGTCAGTGCAGTTGGCTATCTCCGGGGTCGGTCCGGTAGGTATCGCACTTGCCGAGCGGCCTGCGGAGTAGTTGCCGTCGTTGTCCCAGCACCACGCCTTGTAGTAATAGCGAGTGCCGGGTTCCAAGCCGTCATCGGGCGGAGGGTCCGAGACTCTGTCGGCGTGGATGACAATGATGGAGTCTTCGGTGATACCGTCCCCGTGTACGACCATCCCTTCTTCATGTGTCTCGTACGTTATGCCGTCATCGGGAGCCCAACGGCCATCGATCGGCTGACGGGAACGCACGACGAGCGTCCCCTGATAGGTGCCGTTCTGCACCTCGGTCTGGTTGATGCCTATGACGAACCCGATCTGGTAATCGGCCGGCGTAGTCAGGGTGAAGCTCGTTGGGCTTACGATGGCGTAACCGACGTTGACAGAAAACAGGGTTGCTGAGACGATACAGAGGCAGCTGAAAAACACCCCCGAAGCTATCGGTCGATGTGCCAAGAGCATTGTTCGACCTCCCTGGATATGTTCTCAAAGAGAGCGCTGATGCGCCGTTTCATGCTTCTGGACCTGGCTGCGCCCGTCGAGCACCGATGGCATGCTGGTGTTACGGTTTCGCGTCAGGGCGGATCGAGGCATGGCCAACGCTGATGATGCTAGTAACCCCAGTCCATTGCAGAATGAACACTCTTCTGGTGCATGTCAAGCACCTTGTTTGGCTCCGCCTGGAGCGCGGCACAATTCTCGAGCAGTGCCCTCGGTGCTGTACTTGGCGGGGTGCTCGGAGCTCAGACAGCAGGTGTGTTCCACTGAAGCCCCCTCGCTTACAGCATGTCGATTATACGGCATCGCAGCGTGAAACACAAGAACGAACATCGCCACGGTGATCGGTTCTGCGTGCTTAGCGGAAGCGGGGCCTGCCAGCAGAACCGGGAATGCCTCATGCGTCCAATGAGCGCGTTCCCGCCAGGGTTGCGCGAGTGCTGGCAACTCCTCCTGGGCGATGATGATCGCCGGATTCCACAACGGACAGAAAGCCAGTTGCGCGATTGCAGATCGGCACGCCCCGAGCTCAGTCTCTGCCTCGACTTCGCAGAGCGGGTGCCAGCGCAATTCGCCCAGGGCTCGCCAAGCCGGTGACCAAATAGTGTCCAGAGAATCTGGAAACAGCAGGAATCAGCGGGAATCAAAAGGAAGCTTCGAGACTTGGTATTCTCTTCGCTCGGAAGGGCTTGTGCTGTAACTCAAACGCCCGCCGTGCGTTACCCAACTCACCTGGGTTGAGTTCGTAGTCCGTGACTCTATCCAATTGAGCTACGGGCGCGCCGCTTCGCGGCGCGTCGGGAGTCTGGCTGGGCCAGACTCCAGCGCGCATCACGAATAGCCTGGCAAAGCCGGGCTGCAATATCAATGGCTGCCGCCGCGGAGCAGCTTGGCAGTCCGGCGGAGGCCAGACTGCGGGCTTCGCACGCGGCTATCGCAGGGCGACAGCTTGGCAGTTCCGCGCCAGACCACAGCGCCTGCGGAACATGGTTCGTCAGGGCCGAACCATGCTGTTGTCCTGGTGCTTCGCGGCGCGCTGTGTGGTTTCGATCCGCTGTGGCGCGCAAGACGCGCCCGCGACCGGAACGGGCCGGTCGCGTCTGTTGAAAAAGATAACGCGTCGCGCTTCACCGGGCAAGCCCTTTCTGGCCTGGTGTTGACATCGCGCGGCCCCGCAGCCGACGGCCCTGGGCGTCCTTGTGCTCGGGCGATTGGTGGTGTACGCTTCGAGGGAGCCGGGTACGATCACAGGGGGCCGCGACGAGATGACGACCCGATACGGGATGCACTGGAGGCAGGAGAGATGGTGACCGCATTCATATTGATCAAGGCGCAGCGCGAGAAAATCGCCTCGGCCTCCCAGGCGATCCTCAACCTCGACGGCGTGGCCGAGGTCTATAGCGTCGCGGGCGGCTACGACCTCGTCGCCATCGCGCGTGTGCGCGAGAACGAGGAGCTCGCCAAGCTGATGACCGAGGACATGATCGGCGTCGAGGGCATCACCGACACCGCCACCCTGATCGCCTT
>CAZGRF010000483.1:0-3236 GCA_964527825.1 uncultured Pirellulales bacterium | reverse complement strand
CCAAGCCGCTGGATACGGCGTTGATAAGGCGGCTGATCGCTTCGGGCAAGCCGCCTATGATGGCCATTGCCGTAGCGAAGAGTCACTATTCCGTGGAGGCCATCGAGCACGCGCGGTGTTTCACGATCGCGTTTGCGTCGAGCGAAATGGCCGAGGAGGCTCTGTTCTTCGGCTCCCGATCCGGGCGGGACATCGATAAGTTCACCGAATCTGGCTGCAGGACCGAGCCTGCCACGGCGATCGCATCGGTTCTGCTTGCGGATGCCGTCGCCAACTTCGAGTGTACGCTCGAAGCGCAGATGCCGGTCGGAGATCACATCATCTACGTAGGCAAGGTTGTCGCCTCGCACATCTGCACCGAGCCGAAGAAGCGCCTCTACACGGTCGGGCCGGGCCACAAGCTGGGCTCCGTCGCGTGACGAGCGCAGCCGCGCGACACGGGATCATTGCGCGGGGCACGTCGGCCGGGGAGCGCTCCAAGATCACGGCCCAGGTCCTTCACGGCGTGACGCTTCGTCCATAGCCCGACCGAACGGATGACGTACTCTGCCAGGGGGCCATCCGCGTCCGCATCATCCCGTCAGCAGCTCGAACTGCTCCTTGCTCAGGCACTGGCGCAGCTTCTGGAGCGCCGTCAGCTCGATTTGCCGGATGCGCTCCTTGGTCAGGCCGAGTTCATCGCCGATTTGCTTGAGGGTCTTGGTTTTCTTGCGGAGCGACGTGCCGACCAGGCCGAAATGGTGCAGGATGATGTATTGCTCACGCTCGTCCAGCTCTTCGCGAATGACTTCGGCCAGACTCTGTCGAACGCGCTCGATCGCCAGCACGTCGGCGGTGGTCTCTCGGATGCCGCGCTGAATGGTGGCCAGTGATTGGGCGCGCTTGCGGGTCAACTCGGTGCTTCGGCCCGATACTTTGGCGTATTCCTTGGCAATGTTGAGCGATGCACGTCGGCTGAACCGGAAACCCTTGGTGTAGTCGAACTCCTCGACCGCCTGGATCAGGGCAAAGTTGCCTTTGCTGACCAGCTCGGAGAAGTTGGCGCCGTCGCCCGTGTGCTTGCTGGCGATGCCGACCACCAGACGCAGGTTGGCTTCGACCAACATGCGATGAATGGCTTCGGCCTGCTCCAGGTAGCCTTCAAGCTGGGCCAGGAGCGTGGCTGAGACGTTGGTCAGCTTGATCTGGTGACGTTCTGTCGCGACGAGGTACTTCAGGAAGTTGTATCGACGGAACAACTCGATTTCCTGGTCTCGGTTCAGGACCGACGTGGTCTTGAGAATCTGCATGTACTCAGGCAGCAACGCCTGCCTTGAGTTTGGCGAAAGGTCCTCGCCGACCAGGGCGAATGGTTCGATTCGCCTGTCCGGCTCCGGCGTTTCCACCTGCAAAGGCTTGCCCAGGATGCGCATCCTGGCGTTGTCCCGGAGAAACTCGTCGCTGGGGACAAACACGATCTTCTTGGCCAACAGGGCCACGGCCCGCCGCTGGTGAACGATGCGATAAATGGTGGCACGGCTGCGATCGAAACGCTGCATCAACTGCCGAACGCCGGTCCCCTGTTTGTAGAGTCGATATAGCTCGGCAGCTTCCGTCGGTTTCATCCGGCCCGACGGCTTCTTGAAGATGGGATTGCCGCTGTGGGCATTCTCGTAGTCTTGCAGGGTGTATCGCACGGTCTCGTGGGCGATGCCGAGTCTCTCGCTGATCTGCTCGATAATCTGATATCGTGACTGTGTACTTTTCGCCGCGAGACTGCGAGCCTGGCGGATGATCTGCTGCCGTTCTTGGGCGGTCAGCCTCCTGAACGAGCCGGCCCGGCTGACGAGGTCGGGATGGTTCCGCGCGAACGACTCGACCGTTGATTCCAGGAAGCCGAGACGGTGAACATTGTCTTCGAAGATGAACTTCCTGGGCAGCAATCCGCGCTTGCGCCATCGGCTGATCGTCTTGGTGGAGACTCTGAAGCGCTCGGCCAGTTCATCGGCGGTGTGGACCTTCTCGCCTTGCTCAGCGACGGGTGTGGCGAGCTTGCCGCTAAGCCGGGAGATGAACAGTTCCAGGTCGTTGAGCAGATCGCGCCCGTTGATGAGCTCCTGGTCGATGTCGCCCCGTCGGTGAAAGCCGGTAATATGGAAGCAGACGAAGTCGAAGGGGTACTGCGTCTCCGCGTCGATGAGCGCATGAAGCCGCTCGGCCGCTTCGAGGTCCTTGCGGCGTTTGCCTTCCGGCGTGAACCGAAGCTGCATCAACAACTGCGCCAGATTGTGATTCTTGATCCTTCGCATCATCGGGTCGGTTTATTGTTTGGCCAAGTGTCCATTCTACTTCACCGCAGGCAAAAAGAAAAGGACAGCGTTGGTTCCGCTGCCCTTTGAATGGTCCTGACCACCGGGGCCGCACCGCCTGCTGCCAGGCGTACTCCGTCTTGGATTCGAATCAAGCGACGAGGCTTTTGGCGGTATCGACCGCTGAGGCCGCGTCAGGGGCATAGCCCTGCGCCCCGATCTTCTGGGCGAAACTCTGTGTTACGGGCGCGCCACCGATCATGACTTTGGCCTCCACGCCGGCTGCCTGCAGCGCCTTGATGGTCTTCTCCATCCCCGGCATCGTGGTCGTCAGCAGGGCACTCATCCCGATGAGATGGACGTGCTTGGATTTGGCCTCCTGAACGAACTTATCGGGGGAGACATCCACACCGAGGTCGATGACTTCGAAGCCGGCGCCCTTGAGCATCATGGCCACCAGGTTCTTGCCGATGTCGTGCAGATCACCCTGGACGGTCCCGATGACGAGCTTGCCGATAGGCTCGACGCCCGCCTTGACCAGCTCCGGCTCGAGCACCTCCATCGCCATCTTCATGGCCCGGGCCGCAATGAGGACCTCGGGGATGTAGATCTCATTCTTCTTGAAGCGATCACCCACAACATCCATCCCCGCGATAAGCCCCTGATCCAGAACTACCTTGGGCGCCGTCCCCTCGCTCAGAGCCGCCTTGGTGACACTCACCGCCGTAGCCTGGTCCCCCTTGATCACCGCATCGGCCAGCGATTTCAGATCTGCCATTTCCAATTACCTCAAATCCGGACCCGTTGTTGTCTTTCTCCCTGAACTTCCGAAACCCGAATTAGACATCATCTGCACCCCCGCAACAAGCGCAAAATCCTCCGAGCATTAGCAAAGGGTGCGATTCACGATTGTAGGTAGATTTTAGGCCGCCATGGGCTTGGTTTGCC
>CAZGRF010000482.1:0-3239 GCA_964527825.1 uncultured Pirellulales bacterium | reverse complement strand
GACCACGACCCCGCCGAGCGCGCCACCAGCGCCGGACCCAAGACCAGCAAGTTCATGAGCGAATGTCTCCAGAGGCAGGTCGAGGGCTACGGCATTCATATCTTCGACCAGCAGGAGGTGGCCCATCTGCTCACGGTCGGCGCGGGCAAGGCCAAGCGCGTCGCTGGCGCGGTAACCGTGCAGAAGTCGAAAGTCACGCAGTCGCAGTGGGGAATCAGCGTCTTTCTGGCGAGCAACCTCGTGCTGGCCGCGGGTGGCCCCGGCGCCATGTACAAGACCAGCGTTTATCCCGAGGGACAGATCGGCATTCACGGGCTGGCCTTCCGCGCCGGCCTGGCGGCCGAGAACGTCACCGAGTCACAGTTCGGGTTGGCCAGCACCAAGTTTCGCTGGAATGTCTCAGGCACCTACATGCAGGCTGTCCCGCGCATCTTCAGCACCAACGCCAATGGCAAAGACGAGCGCGAGTTCCTGACCGACTTCTTCCCCTCGATGAGCAAGATGGCTACAGACATCTTCCTCAAAGGCTATCAGTGGCCTTTCGATCCGCAACGCATCGAGAACCTGCAGTCATCGCTGATCGACGTGCTCGTCTTCAACGAGACACAGAAGGGCCGGCGCGTGTTCATGGACTTCCGCAAGAATCCCATCAGCAGCGCGTCGATGAAACCCTTCGACCTCAAAGACCTTGAGCCGGAGGCGTACGACTATCTCGACAAGGCAGGCGCCTTCCAGGCAACACCCATCAAGCGGTTGGCCCACATGAACCCGCTGGCCATCGACATCTACAAAGAGAACGGTATCAACCTCTACAAAGAGCCGCTGGAGATCGCCGTCTGCGCCCAGCACAACAATGGCGGCTTCGCCGTCAACAAATGGTGGGAGTCGAGTGTCCCGCGCACCTTCGTGATCGGCGAGATGGCCGGCAGTCACGGCGTCAAGCGGCCGGGCGGCTCCGCCCTCAACGCCGGACAGGCCGGAGGGCTGCGCGCCGCTGAGTATATCGTCAACGTCTATGGCAGCGACGTCGCGACTTATGCGAGCCAGCAGAAGGAAATCAACCAGCAGTTGAACGCTCTCGTCGAGAAGTTCAACTCCTGGAAGAAGTCCTGCGGCTCGACTCCGAGTGCGATCATCGACGAGATACAGGTTCGCACGACCACCTCCGGCGGGCACATCCGAGAGCTCCTCGACGCCCAGAAGGCCCTGCATGATGCTCTCAGCCTCTGCGCCCAAATCGAGCAGAACGGCCTCAAGCTGAGAAATCCCAAGTCGGTGGTGACCGCGATCCAGGCCGAACAGCTCGCGTTGGGCAGCGCCGGCTATTTGAAGGCCATCGTCGAGCTGCTCAAGCAGGGCAGCGGATCGCGCGGCTCGCACCTCGTCCTCACCGCAGACGGCGTCGAGATCCACAAGGATGTCATCAACCAAGCCACCGGTGCGTCCCTGAGGTTCAAGCCGGAGAACACGGGGTTGCGCCAATCCATCCTGCGAATCGAGCTCGATCCCAAGGCCAAGGACCTGTTCCGGTGCACGACGGTGACGCCCAGACCCATGCCGAAAGACAGGAAAGCCTTCGAGCCGGCATGGCAGGACTACCGAGAGGGCAAGATCTACCGAAAGTGACGGACCGGGGAAAGGAGAGACCCGATGGGCGCGATAGACATCAGGCCAGCATCCGAGTGCAAGTATGACATTCTGTCGTTGGGCGAGGTGATGCTCCGCTTCGATCCGGGCGCGGCGCGCATTCACACGACGCGCCACTTCCGCGCCTGGGAAGGCGGAGGCGAGTACAACGTCGCGCGCGGCCTGCGGCGCTGTTTCCGCAAACGGGCCGCGGTGGTGACAGCGATCGTGGACAATCCGGTCGGCAGACTGCTCGAAGACCTACTGCTCGAGGGCGGTGTCAACCTGGAGTATGTCAAGTGGGTCCCGTTCGATGGGATCGGCCGCAGGGTGCGCGTCGGACTGAACTTCACCGAGCGCGGGTTCGGCTGCCGCGCCGCGGTCGGGTGCAGCGACCGGGCCAACAGCGCGGCGGCGCAACTGAAAAGAGGCGATATCGACTGGGACAAGATCTTCAGGGCCGACGGCATCCGCTGGTTCCACACCGGGGGTATCTTCGCCGGCCTCTCGGAGACTACCCGCGACGTCATCATCGAGGCCGTGACTACTGCCAAGAAACACGGCACCGTCGTGTCCTACGACCTGAACTTCCGCAATTCACTGTGGAAGGACATTGGCGGACAGGAGGAAGCCCGCGAGGTCAACCGGGCCATCGCCCCGTATGTCGATGTCATGATCGGCAACGAGGAGGACTTCACCGCCGCGCTGGGTTTCCAGGTCAAGGGGCTCGACAAGAGTTTCTCCAAGCTGGACCCGACCAACTTCAAGAAGATGATCGAGGCGGCCGTCAAAGAGTTCCCAAATTTCAAGGCCATCGCCACCACCCTGCGCCATGCCAAGACGGCGTCGGTCAACGACTGGGGCGCGGTCCTCTATTGTGACGGTCAGTTCTACGACGCAACTCTGCGCGAGAACCTGGAGATCTACGACCGGGTTGGGGGCGGCGACAGCTTCGCCTCGGGTCTGATCTACGGACTCATGGAAGGCAAAAGCCCCGCGGAGGCGGTCAACTACGGGGCCGCTCACGGTGCGCTGGCGATGACCACACCGGGCGACACCACGACGGCCAGTCTCAGCGAGGTCGAGAAAGTCATGAAGGGCGGCGCGGCCAGAGTAGACCGATAACACTCCTCAGAAACGAGCTTGCAGTAGAGAAATGGCCATGATTGCACAGACGGTGAAATGGATTGGCGGAACCGACGGCGTCCTGGAGCTCATCGATCAGCGACGTCTTCCACAGGAGTTCGTCACGCTCCTGGTGCGCGACGTCGAGCAGCTCCACGAGGCGATACGAACGCTGACGGTCCGCGGCGCGCCGGCCATCGGCGTGGCCGCTGGCTATGGCCCAGTTCTGGCCTTGCAGAAGCTGTCGGACGAAGCAACGGCCTCCGACGGGTCGAGACAGGTTGGCGATGCCTGCGATTTCCTGGCAACTTCGCGTCCGACCGCGGTGAATCTCTTCTGGGCCCTCGACCGGATTCGACGCAAGGCAGCGAAAGTGGGCTCCCATCCTCAGACTACGCTGAACAACCTTCACGAAGCGATCCTGGCTGAGGCCAATGCCATCTACCAAGAGGATGTCGAGATGTGCCGGCGCATCGGCCAGCATGGGG
>CAZGRF010000481.1:0-3244 GCA_964527825.1 uncultured Pirellulales bacterium | reverse complement strand
CAGGCCGATCTGTTACGCCCTTGGGCCAGGCGGATCCAGAAACGCCGAAAGACGATCAAAGCATGAAGCGCAAGTACACTAAACTGCCTGACGGCCGGCTTGCGCCGGTGCAGATGCCACGGCTCGAACAGTATCTGCGGGCCCGTCATTCACTCGCCGCTGGTGGCGGGTCAGTCGTATCGCAGCCAAGGTCGCCGGCGCAGCGTCGCAGTGCAGCGGATGTGACCGATTTCGACGTGCGGTGCCTTTCCGGTCACGAGATTGTTCTCTTCGGGGCCGGTTCGGTGGGCAGTTATCTGGCGCATTTCCTTGCGATTACCCAGTTGATCCTGCATGTGGTCGATTTCAAACGGGTCGAGGAGAAGCACCTCCGTGAGGGTCGAACCACGTATCGAGAGGAGGATATGGGCCGGTTCAAAGTCGATGCCCTCAAACGCCGCCTTGAGTTCGACTATCCCGGCGTCCAGGTGCGACCGTACCCCTGCGACGTCGCCCAGTTCACCGACGCCGACCTGACTGCGATGTTTCGGCGCTGCCTGGTCGCCATCCTGGTCATCGACGACCCTGAACAGCTCATCAGGGTGGCTGATCTGGCCTATCCGCTCGTACAACTGCTGCAGGCAGCTATGCACGCGCGAGGACACAGCAGCCACATCATTATCTCCATGCCGCAGTTGACCGCGTGCCTGCGCTGCACGTTGCGTATTTCCGGTCGCCAAGACATCAGACGCCTTGACCGGGAGCCTTCCGCCAGTGGCGACATCGTGACATTGGCCAACACCGCCGCCAGTTTCGCCAAAGACCTCAGCTGTAGCAAGGTCACCGGCCAACGCATCACGCGCTGGGACATCTCCAAGAATCGCATCTTTATCGCCCATCGGCGTGATGGATCCGTGAGCCCGGACGGTCCGGGTCTGGTCTACGAGAGGGCCCAGCGACGGCCTGGCTGCCCGATTTGCCACAATCCCATGCCGTCCTAAGGAGATCTACCATGAATGCCATTGTCGTTCGTTCTCCCCGCAGCCTCGCGAAGCCCCGGCGGGTCGAGATCGTCAAACACACACCGGCCGCCGCCGTCGTCCTCCAGGGCGTGGCGACGACGCTCGTGCGGGGCTTCAGAGGGGCTGCTGCCCTGGCGGTCCGGGCTCGTCAAGCCGTGGCCGCTCCCCCGCGGGAGGCCCGCTGGGTCAACGCCCGGCAGGTGGACACGCCGCAGCTGCCTCCTCCTGTAGCGCCTGCCCTGCCGGCCGAGCCGCGCCGGGTGAAGGTGCAGAACTTCCTGGAAATGTTTGATTGAGAACCGACGGGGGAGAGGCTCTGCCTCTCCCCTGCCACTACCTTGAAAAGGACCCGCCATGAGCGGCAAACCGCTGGACCCCGTGCAGATGCGAAATGCCCTCCTGATCATCGGGGCCACGATACTATTGGTCGGCACCCTTGTCGAACCAGACATTCCAGCACTGTTTACCACACAACTTGGGGCCCTCAGAATAGTCTTGGCCCTCCTAGCTGGCGCAGTCTTCGCCATCGGAACGAGACAGATTGCCCACTCAGCCCTGAGGTCGCCGATTGAGCCCTGGTACGCCAGGCCGGGCGGAGCCTTGCTTATCGAATTCGTGTGCGGCGTATTGGTGGTCGGATGGATAGTCCTGCAGGAGATACGGCAAGAGCACGGGAGGACAACCTCAATGGATGACATTGCTCACCTGTTCGCATGCATCGGATGGGGTCTGATCTTGATCACCGTGTTCAATTGGGTCAGCTACGACGACTGAGACGGAGCTTCGGGAATGAAAACGACCACAAGAGAGATAGTCGCGCCAAGGCGCGCAACGGCTATTCGAGGATATCCTCGCCGCGTGAGAATAGGCAGCAAAGATCTACCCTTGACCCCTCATCGCCATGCGCAAAGGCGTCCGAGGAAGCTCACGAGCGCTGTTGGTCTCCTGGGCAGGAAGATTCTCGTCGTCTCAGCTGCAGCGTTGTTCGTATTGTCCATCGCGCAGAAGCCCTCCATGGTACTTCTGTTCGTGATGCCGACGGCCATGGTCGCAATGGCCGTGCGGCTGGTGCTGGGCCTGCTGGTTGCTGTTGCGATCAAGACCTGTGTCCCAAACCTCACGCGGCGGTCGCGTACGCTTCTGCCGGGCGGATGGAGGACTCTCCTGGCCCTGGCCCTGACAATCGCTCTGCTGGCCCTCCTGTACAACGTCTTCGGCAATGCGACCTTTCGCAAGCTTGGTGCGGACGATGTTGTCGCGCACAAGGCCTGCGTGACGCAGCTCGCTGCATTTACGCTGCTGTGGCTCGCGCTGCTGAAATAGCGGGTGGATCAGCGAACCGGTATCAGAAAGACGAAAGGAGACTCATCATGTCACAGCCAAACACAAAGCCCATCAAGGACTTTCGTTGCGGCAATGTGCAGGCTTCCATTTGGCGCAACGAGGTTGAACGAAACGGACAGAAGGTGGTCCGTCACTCGGTGCGGATCCAGAAGCAGTACCAAAAGGAACAAGGCAGCTTTGAGAACACCGATTACTACTTCGGCGAGGAACTCTGCCGATTGGCCCTGGTGGCCCAGAAGGCGTATGAGTACATCGCCCTGACCGAGAGCGCAGAAGAAGCCGCCCCTGTTTGATCGCCGCGTCTCCAGTCGCAGACGCCGCTACCTGGAAAAGCCCGTCCCCCGCAAGGACGGGCTTTTCTTCGGCCCTGTGTTAAGACGGATGTTGCCATCATCCGCGTGACGCTGCCAGGAAGGTTGTGAGCTATGCAGAAATCACGAGACAGTAGCTTGCCTGTCACCTACTTCGGCCACGCGATTCGTAATAATGGGTATAGCACAATGTAGGAAGGAACTCCTGTGCAAGATAGAGGCAGCACTTTGGAGATGGGAACATGCCTGAGCAAGATGGGCTGGCAGACACGGCCGTACAAACGGAGATGAAGCCAATCCGGTCGCACGGTTGCACTCTGGCAACGGGCATCACCCGCATGCTGGAACTGGAGAGGAGAAGACTTGCGACCCACGGCATCAATGTCGGGACCAAGTGCGGCCACGGATGTCTGTATTGTGGTAGTGGCGCTGATGCCTCCTGCGACGTCGTGGTCGCACTAGATACGCCAGTCAAAGTGACACAGGATGCAAAACGAATCACCCAGCGTGGCGTCGTACAACTCTGTACACACAGCGACGCCTGGGCGTCCGAAGCCCGAAGATATCAGCTGGGCCGGCGCTGTCTTG
>CAZGRF010000480.1:0-3248 GCA_964527825.1 uncultured Pirellulales bacterium | reverse complement strand
CATCGAAACCTCGGTGCGTTTTTACGAGAGCATCGGCTTTCGCATCGACGTCCGTTCGGAGTTGGAGGAGAACGGCGGAAGGACGCGTATCGTCTTCATGAGTTTCGGTTTATTTTGCCTGGAGCTCTATCAACCCTCCGGAGATTTCAACCATACACGCATCCCCGGGCCCATCAACCATTTCACCATGGACGTGAGGGACATCGACGCAGCTTTCACCTACTTCCGGGACGGCGGCTACGAAATCAGCGAAGACGCGCCGGTTTCCCTGCCGATCCACCGAGGAGGTGTGAGATATTTCAATGTTCTGGGCCCCAGCGGCGAAAAGGTGGAACTCAATCAGTTGATGTGAGGTTCCCGCTGCGGCGCGACGCCGATCCGGGTTTTATCTGAGCCTCATATTACAAGTGTTCGCGATGAGACTTGATCCTCGGTACCAAAGTGGCGTCCACGGTTCCATAACGATACCCTGATAAGCCATCTAAAATACGCACGCAATGATAGCTCACCGGGCTATTCAGCCTCACGGGGATTGGAACTCCAGGTTTCGAAATGCCGGCAGCTATCTGAGACTTTTTGTAAGGAAAGGATGATTTTACTTAAACAGAATGCTGCAGTCATACAATTTTCGGCTGTCATTCTCAAAGATCTGCAAGACCGTGCTGATGTGCGTAGACCGTCGCCTCAACCCGGTTTCCGCATCCGATCTTCGCGAAGATATTGCTGACATGGTTCGCTGCGGTCCTTTCCGCTATGAATAGCTCGTCAGCTATCTCCTGGTTTGTTTTCCCCGCAGCAACTAATCGAAGCACCTCTACTTCTCTTATTGTTAGACCGTCAGGGAGAGCAGGCCTACTCTTGATACTTTCAAGGACTGCGGAAGCCTTTTTTTGGAGCGGGGACATACCGATAACGCTTGTGATCTCTATTCCTTCCTCGAGGAGCACTTTAGCCCTCTTTCGATCCTCCCCGCCGTGTTTTTTCAGAAGCACTCGCGCCAGATCGTAGCAGCTCCATGCTCTCTCGGGTTTGTTCCCACTGTTTCGGCACTCCCGCAGCCCCTTCTCGAAATGAGTCACCGCACGATCGACGTCACCTGCCGTCAGAGAAAGCAAAGCCAATTGTGATTCAACGAACGTCAAACTGCCGCGGCAGAAACGAAATTCGGGTATCGAATCGCTGCGTACGAGCTCGATAAGTTTCCGGTACTGTTCCTCAGCCGCGGGGCTGTTTCCGCGCGCAACGGCGACCAGGCCGAGGCAAGCAGTAGCGCGATAGCGCCACTCCGGAGAGTACCGCGGGTAGGCGAGAATCATCTTAGCGCAAGACTCGGCCAGGTTCAGAGCTTCTATGTCGTCCGTGATCCGGCTGATGAGGGGAAGGACCAACGCAACCGAAGCGTGCTGCAGGTCACGAGCTCCCCAGGGCCGCACTGCGTCATTTTTCAGTCCATCGATATAGCGGCTCAGATAGCGCTCGCCCTCGTCGGGATTCCCGGTTTCGAATTCGAGCCTGGCACGATTCACAAGCAGGAAGGGATCCGATGGGTCAAGTCTCAAGCCCTTATCGTTTAGCATTCGCGCGGCCACCCAGTCTCCTTCCACGATACGGTATCTCTGGTTCGATGCATACGCGAGTACCAGCCACAGCCTGTCTTGCAGTTGCTCGGCGACGCGCAGTGCTTCCGCGGCGTGCACCGCTCCACGCGCGAAGTCACCGGCAGCAATTAACGCCTCCTGCACGATATGATGCGCCGCTACTGTACGAGGCGGATCAGCGATTTCCTTGCACAGCGGGAGCGCGCGCAGGCTCTTTTTTAGGCTTTGCTCCAGGTGCAGTTGTTCCCGATCAACTAGCGCCCCCACCAACAGGGCGCGAGTTTCCAGAGGGATATCCCCACATTCGCGAGCCAGTCGCAGCGCAGTACTGTATGCTGCCTCGGCGTCAACATAGTTGCGCTCTTCCTCCGCAAGGGCCAGGCCAAGTTGGCACTGAAGCCGACCCGCTTCCAGGGTATTTCCGTCTACCAGTGCCAACGCCCGTTGACACAGCTGCGATTCCGCCGCTACTCGAAACGATGAGATAAAAGGGAATTGTGCAACTTCGACTGCACGGTTGACATTCCCAGCTCGAGCGAAATGTTCAAACGCCTCGTTCAGGTGATCAGCAGCATGCGGACTGTAGTACTGCTCCAACCTCGTAGCGACTTGGCTGTGGAGCTTCGCGAATTCGCTCGTCGGTAAATCCGATAGAATCGCATGTCGCATCAGTGCGTGGGAGAACTGGTAGCAACCGAGACGGTCAGGAACCTCAGTCAGGAGTTTCGTCGCCAGCGCATCCTCCAGGGAGGCCAATACCTGTGCACGGGGCTTCTCCAAGCAGAACGAGAGGGCATCAATACCCAATTCCGTACCAATAACGGCTGCCGTCGCAAGGGCTTCACGACAATCCGCAGAGAACTCATCAAGCCATACGTGAATCAAGTCCTGGACTGTTGTAGGTACTCCAAGCGAATCGAGAGGTTTTTCTGTTTTCGTTCCAATTCGTCCCTGTTGATAAAGCATGCGTGCAAGTTCTCGAACGAATAGAGGATTGCCGCCTGTTGTCCGATGTACGGCACTGACCAGGTCGGGTGACGGTGTTTTTCCGGCTCCTGTTTTCAGGTACTCCCGTACATCATCCTGTCCAAGCCCGCCAAGCTCAATGTGCTTGAACCTCGGAAATCTCGCCAATTCGGCAAGGGTCTTGCGAAACAGGTTTTCCCAACCTCCCCGGTAATGGCGATGAGTGACGATCGTGGTTATCGGCGCATCTTCGATCTCATGAATCAGGTAGCTTAGAAGCTCCGAGGAGGCTGGATCAGCCCACTGAATATCGTCCAGTATAATAAGCACCGGGCGTAACGATGCCGAATTCCTTAAGAAAACGGCTACCGACTGATTGAATCGAAACCTAGCGGAGCTGGGATCTTGGAGCTGTACGGGTGGTTCGAGTTCGCCAAGGGTAGCTTGGATCTCGCTCACAACTTCTGCGATTATGGGCGCGTTCGGACCTAATACTTCGCGCAACCGCTCCTCGTCGCAATTCTTTACGTATGATCCCACAATCTGGAGCCATGGATAGTAGGGTGGGGCGCCTTCTCTGTGAGAGCAGCGACCGCGAAGGACGAAGGCCTTCTTGCAGCATGTTGCTGCGAAAAACTCCAGCATCCTGGTCTTCCCAATGCCAGGTTCACCTGAAACAGCTAC
>CAZGRF010000479.1:0-3249 GCA_964527825.1 uncultured Pirellulales bacterium | reverse complement strand
TCGTTTCGCGCGATCCGGTAGATGTAGGCGTCCAGACGACGGGCCTGGGCCAGCCATCGGCGCTTGTACACAATCTTGACGAAAACCGTCTGGAGGACGTCCTCAGCATCTTGTCTCGAACAAAGGATGGCTTGGAGAAACACCAGTAGATCGGCGGCATACCGATCCCACATCAGTTCGACTGCCGCCGGGTCGTCCCTTGCCAGAGCCGCTCGTATCGGATCATCGGCTGAATTCTTCTTCAAGAGGCCGCCCTCGGGCAGAGACGCACGATCTTGTGTCTCTACGGGTGCCGGTTCACTGGTAAAGACAGTAAGGGCTAGGGACTTTTGTCTATTCCTTCGCACTTTCTTTGTCAATTCTCCGTACGTTCCCCGGTCGGGTGGGGAGTGTCCCGGTTCGCCTGTAGCGACGCAAGATATTGCGTCCCCACAGGAGGAGTTGTACCATTTGCTGATTGTCTTCCGAGGCCCATCGGGACGGCGCCTTTCGACGGTAGACAAATGGCTGGGTGTCAAGGATGGTCGAGAGAAAACCAGCGAAGAAGACACTGCTGAAGCAGTTGGTCATGCGTCGGGTCCTGCTGGCCCTGCTGCCGTGTGCGGCCGGCGCGGTCTATTTCTTTGGGTGGCGCTGTCTGTTCCTGATGCTCTGGTCCGCGGCCATCGGCTTCATCGTCGAGTACCTCTTCGCACGGAAACGTAGGGAAGCCGTGAGCGAGGCTGTCTTCGTCACGACCACACTGCTGGCCCTGGTCATGCCTCCAACGGTTCCGCTACACGTTCTGACGGTGGGAACTGTCTTCGCGGTGATGTTCACGAAGGAGATATTTGGCGGGTTCGGGCGGAACATCTTCAACCCTGCCCTGGCAGGCCGCTGTTTCGTCTATATCTGTTTTCCGGTGGCGCTGACGGGCACATGGGCGCCTGCGGCAGATGGGACTTGGGGTGCTCTGGGGCGCTGGACCACCGCGCCGGCGACCGACGCGACGACCGGCGCGACGCCGATGGCCTTCCTCAAGGCCGGCAGGATGGTGCTGGATTCGGGTGAATCGGCTTCATCGCAGGTTCCCTTCGATGTTCCGGAAGGGAGCACTGCTCGCGTCAAGAAGAGTGCCTTGCTGAAAGCATTAGTGCTGGGCCGGATGAGTGGGACGATGGGCGTGACAAGCGCCTTGCTGATTGCCATAGGCGGGCTCTATCTCTTCTACACCAAGACCGCTAATCGCACTGTTATCCTGTGGCTCGTCCTTACGTACGCCGTGCTCAACCAGCTCCTGTTCTGGTTCGGCGTCAAGCCGGTTCCGGGAGCCTGGCCGGCCGTCCTGGGCGGCGGTTTTCTCTTCGGGGCTTTCTTCATGGCGACCGATCCGGTGAGCTCCCCCAAGACGGAGTTGGGCAGGATCATCTACGCCGTGATCATTGCCGTCTGCACCGTCGTCATACGGAACTTCTCCATCTTCAACGGTGGTCTGATGTTCTCGATTCTGATAGGCAACATGTTCGGCCCGATCGTCGATCATACGGTTCGCGCGTACAGTGCGAAGAGGAAGGCGGGGGTCAAGACCTGATGCGCGAGAAGAAGTGGTTCCCCATCGGCTATATGTTCCTGGTGACGGCCTTCTTCAGCTCAATCATCATAGGTTTCGCTGAAGTCACGCGTGGGCGCGTCGAGACCAACGAGAAATTGGCGTTCGAGCGAGCTGTGGTGTCCGTTCTGCCCGACCTCGGCGGTGCCGAACTCACTTCGGCAGAGGTCCATCAGAGATTCACTGAGCTGGTTAGCGAACCTGACCCGTCGTCGGCCGGTGCGTACACGCTCAAGAGGAACGGACAGGTTGTCGCCTATGCGCTGCCGATGTCGGGCCAGGGATTCTGGGCGCCCATCTACGGGGTGATCGGCATCGCTGCCGACCGGCGGACCGTCACGGGCATCGTCTTCTATCAGCAGAATGAGACGCCCGGGTTAGGGGCCGAGATTGCCAAGCCGGTGTTTCGCGACCAGTTCAAGGGCAAGAAGCTGTCCGCCGGGGACACGCCGCTCAACATCAAACGGCCTGGCGCGGAGTTGGGCGAGAGCGATGTCCATGCCGTCACCGGTGCGACGCAGACCTGCACGCGGCTCGAACGCATCATCAATATCGCATTGGATTCCTGGCGATCTCAGATCGGCAAGGAGGGCCAAAGCTCATGAGTCCGCAGGCCGAATCCAAGCGCAGACAGATTGTTATCGAAGGGCTATGGCGCAACAACCCCATCTTCAAGCAGGTGCTTGGCATTTGCAGCACACTGGCGGTGACGAACCTGGTTCTGAACACGATGGTCATGTGCGTGGCGTTGGTGTTCACGGTGGCGTTCAGCTCCGCCAGCGTCTCGCTGCTGAGGGCCTACACGCCGCGCAACATCCGTATGATGGTCGAGACGCTCATCATCGCCTTCTACGTCATCATCGTCGATATTCTGCTCAAGGCGTACTGGCCGCAGATGAGCGCCAATCTCGGTCCGTACGTGGGGCTGATTATCACCAACTGCATCGTGATGGGCCGTTGCGAGGCGTGCGGCACGAGCAACCCACCAGGCGTGGCCTTTCTGGACGGCGCGTTCAATGCCTTGGGCTACTCGTTCATTCTGCTGATTGTCGCAACGTGCCGGGAGATTCTGGGCATGGGTACGTTCGTGGGGCTGGCGGTGCCCTATTTCAGCAATCCGGCCTGGGACAAGTGGATCATCATGGTCATGCCGCCCGGAGCGTTCTTCATGTTGGCCATCGTGGTATGGGTGTTCCGGTCGATTCAAGTCGAAAAGGAGGAGAAGCCCAAATGAACGTTGGTGCAGAAATACAGCAAGCGTTCGTCGTGTGCGTCTCGGCGGTGTTCACACAGAACATCCTCCTGGCCTATTTCCTGGGCTTGTGTCCCTTCATCGGCGTCTCGCGCGAGATCAAGACCGCCTTCGGTCTTGGCTTGGCGGTGATTTTCGTCCTGACCGCTACGGTACTGCTCAACTGGCTGGCCTATCACTACGTCCTGGTGCCGCTGGGATTGGAGTTCTTCCGGTTCATTCTGTTCATCATCATCATCGCCGCCTTCGTCCAGTTTGTCGAAATGGCCATCGAGCGGTACTCGCCGTTTCTGTATCAGAATCTCGGCGTCTTTCTGCCGCTGATTACCGTCAATTGCGCCATCCTCGGCGCCAGCCTTTTCATGGTGATCCGCGACTACAGCTTCATCGTCACCATCGGCTACGGCCT
>CAZGRF010000478.1:0-3250 GCA_964527825.1 uncultured Pirellulales bacterium | reverse complement strand
GAACCCGATGCGGCACGGCATGTTGGATTTGATCAGGCCCGTGACAACCGTCGCCTGCGGACGCTGTGTGGCCAGCACGATGTGGATCCCCACCGCACGGCTCTTCTGCGCCAGCCGGACGATGTACGCCTCGATCTCCTTCGGAGAGGTCATCATCAAGTCGGCCAGCTCGTCGATCACGATCACGATGTACGGCAGCCGCTTCGGTATCTTGGCCTCCTCTTCCGGCGTGCTCGGGTCGAAGCGCGCGACGATCTCTTCCGGGCCGAGCTTATTGTACTCCGTGATATGCTTGACGCGCGCCTCGGCCAGCAGGGCGTAGCGCTCGTCCATCTTCACCGTCGCCCATTCGAGAATCTGCACCGCCGTCTGCGTCTCCGTCACGATGGGGCACATCAGGTGCGGCACCGTGTTGAAGACCGTCATCTCGACCATCTTCGGGTCGATCAGGATCAGCTTGACCTCATCGGGCCGCTTGGTCATCAGCACGCTGGTGATGATGCTGTTGATGCACACGCTCTTGCCCGAGCCGGTCGTGCCGGCGATCAGCAGGTGCGGCATCTTCGTCAGATCGGAGACCAGTGCCTCGCCCGACGAATCCTTGCCCAAGAACAGCGGGATCTCCATCCTTGCCGGCTTGCTGCCTGCCAGGTCCATCAGAGTCTTGATCCGGACCTTCTCCTTCTCACTGTTGGGCACCTCGATGCCGATGGTGTGCTTGCCCGGCAGGGGGGCCACGACGCGCACGGCACCAACGCCCAGCCCGCGGGCCATGTCGTTCGACAGGGTCGATATCTGGCTGACCTTCACGCCCGCGGCCAACTCCAGCTCAAACATGGTCACGACGGGCCCGGTCTCGGCCGCGACCACACGGGCATTGACATTGAACTCACTCAGCAGCTTCTCCAGCGCGCTGGCCTTGGACTTGACCACCTTCTCCTGAATCGCGGCGTACCCGTACTCGGGATCGGCCAGCAGGCTCATAGGCGGCAGGGTATAGTCATCATACGAAGGCTGCACGAACGGCTTAGGCTCGCGCTCTTCGGGCTGGCGTCTGACTTCCACCGGGGCCGGCCGCGACGCGGGCGCAGAGGTTGGCGTGGGGGCCTCCGCGATCGCAACCGCACCGCGTTGGACCGCGACGGGACGCGACGCGACGGCCGGCGTAGCTTCGTTCCCGGCGCTTGGGAGCGCCAGCGATTTCTGTCGCGCGCTGAGCCTCTGCCAGATGTCCGTCAGGGCCTCGGAGTGCTCCCTTGCCACGGCCCAGGCCGGCACCACCAGGCCGAGCATGCGTCGCACCGCGATGCCACATGCCGCGAGGATGCCGACGATGATACTGTCGGCCAGCAGCGCCAAGCCCACGAACCAGGTCGCCGCTATGAGGATGAACGTCCCCAGCGTGGCGAACTGGCTGCGCAGGAAGCTGGCCGCCGAGATTCCCAGAATCCCGCCGGAACCCATCGGAAACGTATAAACGCGGTGCGGCCAAAAGGAATAGAACGTCGTCGAGGCCGCAATCGTCAGCAGAACAAGTCCCACGAAGCGAAAGACCGCCTGCCCGACCGGGCGCTTAGCCAGCCGCGCCACCAGGAAGAAGATCAACGCCGCCAGGACAACGAGGACACCCGGCCCAACGTAGTACAGCAGGTAGTACGCCGCGAACGCGCCTATCGAGCCGCACCAGTTCGCCGGCGGATCGTTGGGCGGATAGGCATACGTGCTCGGCGGATCGGCGATGTTGAAGCTGAGGCAGCTAAGCAGCAGCACGACGCACAGCACGGCCGCGAGGCACAAAAGCGCCAGTTTCGCTCCGACCCCGACCTGGCGGTGCCTGTTCTTCTTAGTTTTCGGTCGGGACTTCTTAGCCTTTTTCACAAGCACCCTCGCGACAAGTCCTATAATAAGGTGACTCCCAGAGTCGGCACGCTCCCCCTCCCACGTCCGGTTTGCAGTTATATCGGCAGCAGACAAGCATTCTCTGCACTATTGCTCAACGGACGTGGCGAAAGCGAAACCCACCCGGCCGCCCGTCATGTGGCACCCCCGCCCTCGGGGGTGATTCCTCCCTCCTCCCAGCCGAGGGCGGCCCGCTTCGCGCGTTTTCTTCATGTCCTATGCCTTCCCCCCCGATAGTACTCTTAGGAAGTTGCCCTGTGTCAACCTGCTGTGGATCAGTGCGAGCCCGAGGAGGTCGTATGGACGTGGAGCGGTCCAAATAGGTATACGGGGTCCATTAGGTAGAGAGGCTGAGAGAAACGCCGGTGGGACATGGAAACGAGCATAGCGGCTACCCCGAAGGCAACTGCAGGCCCTCGGTCTGGTCAGGCAGGTGTAGGATTGGAGTGAACACCGAAGACAGCCACGTATCACGTATGAGAAGAATCGTCTGGCGTCCATATTGGCCATAGATGCTCTACTGCCCGTACGACTAGCAAGGAGCACACGTATGCAATACTGGCTTGATCTGTTCACCGGCACAACATGGGATGAGTTCCGCAAAGCGGGCGCGAACGTTTCCGGCTTTCGCAATCGAATGCGCCGTACTGTCGCGAAGATAGAGACAGGGGATGTGCTGCTTTGTTATATGACAGGCGTCATGCGGTGGGTCGGCGCCCTGGAGGTTATCGGGTCCAGCGACGATGAGCGGAGCATTTGGACGGTGGCAGATTTTCCGGCACGACTTTCCGTCAAGCCCTTGATCATGCTTAACGCAGAAAACGGTGTCCCGCTGAGCGAACTGGAGGGCAAGGTAGAGTTCTACCAGAGCAGCGCTGACAGGCCTGGATACAAAGGTTTTCTTCGCCGCAGCCCGAATCTGTTCAAACGCCTCGGGGACGGCGAGCTTGTCATGCGGCTTCTGCGGGGAGCCCAGGCCAACCCGGTTTCTCGCCCCGTGGACCCAATCAAGCTGGCCCGTAAGCCGCTGTTGAAGGCCGAGACGAAACGGGGCAAGAAGACCGTCCATACGCTCGTCAGTATCCCGGAGGCAGATGAGGACCAGAGCGGAACGGCGACCTCAGTTGAGGACGTTGTTGGAGCAGGTGTTACAGCGCACACAGAGATTCAACATCGGCTGCTGCGACTTGGGGCTGAGATGGGCTTTGAGGTCTGGGTAGCGCGTAACGACCGAAGCAAGACGTGCGACGGCGACACGCTCGGGAATCTGCCCGGCACGGTCGAGGATCTACCGACGCAGTTCAACGAAGCCACCAACCGGACCATCGAGTTGATCGACGTGCTCTGGCTC
>CAZGRF010000477.1:0-3256 GCA_964527825.1 uncultured Pirellulales bacterium | reverse complement strand
GCCCGGCTCATTACCGGGTGTATTCCCAGCCTGAGCAGGCATTTTGGTGCTGTGTCGGCACCGGCATGGAGAATCCCGGAAGATACGGCGAGTTCATCTATGCCCGGGCGAAGGACAGGGTGTATGTGAATCTCTTCATCCCATCAGAACTCTCAGTGCCTAATACTGGAATGGTTCTTAGGCAGGAGACGACATTCCCCGATGAAGAGCGTACGCGGCTTAATCTTCAACTCAAGAAACCGGTTACCTTCACACTAAATATCCGCCATCCTATCTGGGTCAGCGATGGCGATTTTGCAGTTAAGGTCAACGGGCGGTCTGTTGCTGTCGAGTCGACTCCATCTTCCTACACCGCGATTCGCCGCGAATGGAAGAATGGCGATCGGATCGAAGTCAGTCTGCCGATGCGCACCACGATCGAGCGACTCCCCGACGGGTCCGATTGGGTGGCCATTCTGCATGGACCTATTGTGCTGGCGTGTCCGGATGGCACGAATAATATGGATGGCTTGTTTGCAGGCAGTGGCCGCATGGCTCATGTTGCACATGGACCGATGGTTCCACTGGATCGTGTACCCGCACTGCTCTCAACAGAAGAGGAGCTGCCCCGGCATATCGTACCTGATCCGGTCGAAGGCCCCTTGAACTTCCGGATCAAAGATGTAATCGAACCGACTGAATCCGAAGGTTTGCCACTCGTGCCGTTCTTTAGTCTGCATGAACGGCGTTACCAAATATACTGGGAACTGACCTCACGCGAGAAGATTGCTGCGAAAAAGGAAAGACTCGCCGCTGAGGAACGTGCCCGCGCCGCACGCGAGGCCGCGACCATCGACTCGATCGCCGTAGGCGAGCAACAATCCGAGGTGGAGCACGACCTCAAAGGCGAAGGCATGGAATCGGGCATTCACAACGGTCGACGCTGGCGACATGGCGCCTGGATTCAATATACCATCGACCCGCGAGGTTCCAAGGAAGTCATTCTGTCTGTCACATATTCCGGTGACGATCGTGGCCGGGAATTCGACATCATAGTTAACAGAACGGTGATCGCCACACAGAGGCTGACCGGCGAAAAACCGAACCATTTCATTGAAAAACGTTATCCGATTCCCTCCGAAATCCTTGAAAATGCCAGCAATGGTCGACTGACGGTCCGGTTTACCGTGAAACGGCAACTTGCCGGAGGGCTTTATGATGTGCGTCTGCTCAAGCCGGGGGCCCCAGAGGTGCTTCCCTTTAATTAGGCATATATTGTATCAGTTGGCATTGAGGTTGAATTTATGAAATCAAATAAGCGAAACAGGATGATAAGTGCATTTTTGTGCGGGGTGATACTTACTGTCTGTTCAATGGGCATTAGCTCTGCTCAGACCAAAGCGCCGGCCCCTTATGGGCCTGTTCCAACGGAAAATCAATTGAGATGGCAGGAATTGGAATACTATGCGTTTATTCATTTCTCCTTGAATACCTACACGGATCAGTCGTGGGGGTATGGCAATGAAGACGTCAATCTGTTCAATCCCATGGAATTGGATTGCCGGCAGTGGGCCCGTATTTGTAAAGAAGCCGGTATGAAAGCCGTCATTCTGGTGGCTAAGCACCACTGTGGTTTTTGCGTTTGGCCATCAGAGTACACCGAGTATTCCGTCAAAAATTCTCCCTGGCGTGACGGCAAGGGGGACCTGGTTCGTGAAATGGCCGATGCCTGCAAGGAATACGACTTGAAATTGGGAATCTATGTGTCACCCTGGGATAGAAATCATCCAGAATACGGCAGACCTGAATATATTACCTACTTTCGGAATCAACTGACCGAAGTGCTCACCCACTACGGCCCCATTTTCGAGGTGTGGTTTGACGGAGCCAACGGAGGTACAGGATACTATGGCGGAGCCAACGAAAACCGGAAAATAGACCGGACCACCTATTACGACTGGAGCAATACCTACAAGCTGATCCGCAAGTTGCAGCCCGATATCGTGATCTGGAACGATGGAGGGGATAGGGCCGATCTCCGCTGGGTGGGAACCGAAGCAGGATTTATTGGCGAAACCAACTGGAGCTTGCTCAACGCCACCGGTGAAGTCCCCTTTAACATGTTACATTATGGAGTAGAAGATGGGGATTCATGGGTGCCGGGCGAAGTCAATACCTCCATCAGACCGGAATGGTTCTACCACCCGAGTGAAGATGCCAAGGTCAAAACGCTGCCCCATCTAATGGATACCTACTACAATTCCATTGGACGCAACGGCACTTTTCTGCTCAATTTTCCGATCATGCCCAATGGTCTGATCCATGAATATGACGAAAAGGCAGCCCTTGATCTTGCCAAGGCCGTGAAAGAGGCATTCGCTGTCAATCTGGCCGAGAAAACCAAAGTATCGGCTTCCAACGTTAGAGGCAATGCCACCGAATTTTCAGCAGACAAGGTCATAGACGGTGACAAAGAGTCCTATTGGGCAACGGATGACAGCGTAGCCAAAGCGTCCTTGATCCTGGATTTTGGCAAACCCACCACGTTCAACCGTTTCCTGGCACAGGAGACCATCCGTTTGGGACAACGCGTGAAAGCTTTTACGGTTGAAGCCCTTGTTGATGGAAAGTGGAAGGAACTGGCCAAAGCAACCACCATCGGATATAAGCGTATCCTTCGATTCCCAACGGTTAAGGCTACGCAGCTTCGTTTCAATATCACCGATTCGAAAAGCTGTCCTGTCATCTCCAATATCGGAGTTTACAATGCCCCGCAAATCCTGACGTCTCCCTCCATTATCAGAAATCAATTCGGTGAAATCATCATTACTCCGGCCGACGCAGAATCGGTTGTTTACTGTACCGTGGACGGTAGCGTACCGACGCCGGATTCGACAAGATACACCGGTCCTTTTCAAACCGACGGGAAAGTTCAGGTCAGTGCCATTGCATACGAACCTGCTTCAGGTAAAAGCAGCCCTGTATGTCACGATCAATTCGACCTGCCGCGCAAGGACTGGAAAATTGTGGGAATCAGCGATCAAAAGGCGTATGCCATCCTGGACGGAAATCCATCTACAGCATGGCATCAGCGCAGGAACAAAAGATTACCCATCGATTTGGTCATCGATTTAGGAAGGGAACAAAACCTTTGTGGCTTCAGATACTTCCCGGACCAGGGCTTGTGGGGGCCCGGCATCATTACGAACTATCAGTTTTACGTTTCAAATGACAATATAGAATGGAAACTGGTCAATCAGGGTGAATTCTCCAATAT